>CAYHAT010000018.1:0-21331 GCA_964354675.1 uncultured Actinomycetota bacterium
CCTTCGAGGAAGAGTACGCGGCCAGCGGCACCACCACCTTCGAACGGGAGAGGGACCTATCGCTCTCCGAGAACGTCAAGGATATCCTGAAGCGCGTCAACGAAGCGCTAGATCGCATAGACAGGGGCACCTTCAGCATATGCGAGATGTGCAGTCTGACCATCCCGGAAGAACGCCTGCAGGCGCTCCCCTATGCCAACCTCTGTATCTCGTGCAAACAAAAGGAAGAAAAGGCTTTCCGGTAACCCTGCTGGTTACCACCCTCATCACGCTGGGCATCGACCAGTTGAGCAAGGCCCTTACCCGTATTTACCTGCCATCGGGCCAATCGGTCTCGCTGGGAGGCTTCGGCAAGCTATACCAGTTACGCAATCCGGGTACGGCCTTCGGTATCATCCAGGGACGGTCGTGGCCGCTTTTCCTGGTGAGCATAGTTGTTTTCTTCGTTCTCGTGCTGGTCTTGTGGCGCTGGGGAGGACCGGGTTCAGCCTTCTTCCAGGCGGGCCTGGGCTTGATTATCGGCGGGGCGGTAGGTAACATCATCGACAGGATAGCCCTTGGCGCGGTCATTGATTTTATAGACCTGGGATTCTGGCCCATGAGATCCTGGCCCGTGTTCAACTTCGCGGACCTCGCCATCGTCATCGGGGTGGGGATGACCTTGATCGTAGTGATCAAGGAGAGCTTCAGGAGGGAACCGCAGGAAGCCTGATCGGGAACCGGATCCTCAGGTAAAGCCCATCCCCATGCCTCCTTGGAGGAGGGGCCCGCCAAACGTAAAAGGGACGGTAAAGACAACCGGGCAGAAGGAGCGCCGCTTGAGACCAGAGCTTTTCGAGATAGGTCCGATCACCGTACATGCATACGGATTCTTTCTGGCCCTGGCTTTTATCGTGGGCATGCTGGTCAGTTTCTGGTACCTCCGCCGTCAGTTCGTGGATGCCTACGTGGTGTTCGAACTGGTGCTTGCGGCCGCCGTGGGAGGGATAATTGGCGCCAGGATCTTCTACGTGGTCGGTCATTGGAGCGAGTTCTCCGCCAGCTGGTGGGAGATGTTCAAGTTCTGGAACGTGCAGGGCCTGGTCTTCTACGGCGGTTTCATCGTAGGCGTGTTGGCTGCCGTGGCAGTGATAAGACTGCGCGGTCTTTCCATAGGCGTGGTGCTGGACTCGGGCGGGTTAGCGGTTCCGGCTGCCCTGGCCGTTGCCAGGGTGGGGTGCTATCTCAACGGTTGCTGCTTCGGGAAATCCTCGGGGTTGCCCTGGGCAGCGTCCTTCCCCCTTAAGACCCAGATGACCATGGGCATGCCGCCCAACCCCGTTCACCCCACGCAGATCTACGAGATCATCCTGGACCTGGCCATACTGGTGATACTGCTCGCCGTGTACAAGAAGTTTCGTTACCGCGGCGAGATCATGCTTACCTTCATCATGCTCTACGCTGTGGCCCGCTTTGTCCTCGAGTTCTTCCGTTATCATACCGCCTCTTCCGCCAACCTGTTTTTCCAGATCCTCAGCATCGCGGCCTTTGCGTTGGCGGGACTGACGCTGCTTTTCAGGCGCCGGTTACTGCCGGAGGCAAGGTAGTTTGCAACCCCTGAGCCTTACGGTCTCGGACGGGGAAAAAGGTGAGAGGCTGGACCAGTTCGTCTCCAGGCTCACCGGGATGACCCGCACCCAGGCGCAGCGCCTCATCTCTGCTGGAGCGGTGAGCGTTGACGGTATCGTGCACCACAAGAACCACCGCCTGCGCGCGGGAGAATGCGTGAGGGTTGAGCCCCTCGAGCCCGAGGCTGCGTTGCCCGCCCCCCAGAATATACCTATCGACATCCTATACCAGGACCACGAGCTGGCGGTCATATCCAAGCCGGCCGGCCTGGTGGCCCATCCAGCAGCAGGTCACAGGGAAGGAACGCTGGTCAACGCCCTTCTGTATGCTTTAAACGACCTCTCGGGCGTAGGAGGGGTGCTGCGTCCCGGTATAATACACCGCCTTGATAGGGATACCTCCGGCTTGATGGTAATAGCCAAGAACGACCTCTCCCACGTACGCCTGCAGGAAATGGTGCAAGACAGGCGCCTGAAGCGGTTCTACCTGGCATTAGTGCACGGCATTCCCGCAACCCGCCTGGGGACGGTGGATGCCCCCATCGGGCGCGACCCTGGGGACCGTAAGCGTATGGCAGTGACCGCGAAGGCAGGGAGGCCGGCTGTGACCCACTTCAAGGTGGAAAGGGACTACGGGGATAGCGCCCTGCTCGAGGTCGAGCTGGTGACCGGGCGTACCCACCAGATAAGGGTGCACCTCTCCTTTATCGGGCACCCCGTCGTGGGCGACAGGGAGTATGGGGTGCGGGGCAGGCTGGAACAGGAGTCGGGCCTGGAAAGGCAGTTCCTGCACGCTTACCGGCTATCATTTCCTCATCCCCATAGCGGTGATCAGCTCACCTTTGAGGAGCCGTTGCCGGAAGATCTACAGCAAGCGCTACGCAAGCTTGGCAACATCTGAGGACGCAGCGCAGGAAGCTTTCCATTTTCTGCTAATCCTTTCATCGCTGAAAATGACCACTCAGGCACGGAATTGGCGCGCTCTCCGGATTTTTCTTAAAAATTATGAACAAGGAGGGGATTATTATATTAAAAGGAGAAAACACATGACCCCTAGTATGCAGGCAAAACGCAAATCGGAGGGAAACGGAGTATCGGACAGCCTGATCCGTATCGAACTCATCACCCACTTTCACCGCAATCCGGGCCTGGAGAGCACCCCAAAGGAGATGGCGGATGCCATCGGGCGCGACCTCTACCGGGTGGAATGCCAGATGAATAAGCTGGTCCACCTGCATATACTCGAGGAGAGACCCCTTAATGGTCAATGCCTCTACCATTATATGCCGCCTCATTCCGTCGCCGCATACGTGGTGAGAAGGACCGGCAGGTAGGTCTTCTGGCTCACAACACCCCAGGTCGAAGAGCATCTCTTCAGCATACTTTATCTCTTATGGGCCTACTTGCTTTTTTACCGGCATTACAGCATATGTTTCCATTTGAGGGACCTTGGACCTTGCACGCAGTGCAAGGTCGTGCACGTGACCGTTTTCCCCATCTTAGTTACCGCTGGGTAGTTGAAACCATCCGTTCACGGGATATTTGTTCACAAAAAGCAAATATACTCCCATAATCTGTATAGAGGCAAAAAGGCAAGGGGATTATTATGGCAGACCGGAACAACAGGGCAGAGAGCATGCCGGACAGGGTGGTAAGGATGGAGCTCATCTCTTATTTCAGCCTCTATCCGGACACGGTGGCGACCAGCGAGGAGACGGCCTTGCGCTTGAGCCGCGATACCGAGCAGGTGGATCGGGAGATGGAAGCCCTGGTGCAATTACGCATCCTGCAGAGGACGCATCAAGGCAACAGAACTTTCTACGGCTACCTCCCCCCGATCTCTTTACATTCTCTAGCCGGCAAGAACGGAGACCAGGAACAGAAGCGCATACCACCTTACTTCGCGTTGGTGACAAACGGCAATGGCACGAACGGGAAGAAACGGGAGAAGAACGATGAGGAAAGGGAAGGGGAGACCGGCGTCCGTTTGCAGTTGATGATAGCGGCCCTGAAGAGGGATGGTTGGAAGGAATGCCTCGAATTACTCCTGGACATCGTTTATCGATCGGAGGGCGCCCCGTGTGCCGCTTATCTTCTGGGAGAGCGGTGTTCGGAGATGCGTTGGGACTGCCAGCGGGGTAGTAACGGCACCAAGGCCGGTATGACCAAGATCTCAGGTGTACAGAACATGGTGGTCGAGGGTGAACTGATACAAGACAAGGGCTTGTTGGATAGCGCACATTACATCAAGTATCTCTACCCGATGGATGACGGCGAAGACGTGCTTATCTGCGTTTGCAGGAAGGGGAGTTACCACATAGATGTCGCCTTCCTGAGGTCTCTCTTCGTGGACATCCTTCCCGTGGTGGCGGAAAAGCGCCGCATGGACCTCATGGAGGAGAAAACCGCCGAGAAGTTACTACAGGAAAGTATCTACTGGAACACCGTGTACAGCCCGGATGTGAGCAAGGGATTGGTGGGGGCGCTCGCTTCAGTGGCAAAGAGCGTAGAGGCGGACCGCGTCTCTCTGCTGGTCGAGGACGGCAACGGCTTGCTGCGGACGCTTTCGACCTATGGTTTACGCAAGAACGCGGGAGTGAACGGAGGCTCCTTCCCCATCGGCGAGGGCGTAGCAGGATGGTGTGTGGAGCGGGGAGACATCGCCAACCTCGTCAATCCCAGGGTCGACCCTCGTTTCATCTCCAATGATTACAACGATATAGATTCCATGCTCTGCTGCCCGCTCATCCCCCCGGAAGGCGAGGCCATAGGAGCGATCTGCGCGGTGAACAAGCACAGCGAGGAGAACAGCAGCGGTACGCGTTTTAACGAGAAGGACGTGCGTCTATTCGAGGGTATCGCAAGGACCATCGCCACAGCCCTTACGGCGAAGGACAATCACACCAAACTGCTGCCCCGCAAGATGATCCAGGCAGTTCTGGCCACGTCATCCTTTTAGCGGGAACGGGTATAGGCCTTCACTCATAAATCACAAAGACCGAAAACGTGGTCACTCTTATTGTTCCGTAACGTCTATCCCTTCTTGGCGCATCTCTTCCTCCAGGCCCGAGATGGCCTTCTCCAGTTTCTCCCTGCGCCGCAGCAAGGCCCTATGGCGTGCCAGGTAGTCATCGCCGTGGCCTCCTGCTGCGGCCCTCTCCGGACAGATGTCCTGGTATGAACACCAGTTGCAAAGGCGGTTTGTTGTCGCGGGGAAATCCCCACGGGAGATGGAAACTGCCGTCTGAGCCAAGCGTTCCATGACGCGTGTCAGGCCGTTCTCATCATACGGCTTGGTTGAGTAGCGCTGGTTGTGAACGAGGTAGTAGAAGGTCAGCTTAGAGGGGGTTATACCCCAGACATCGCGACAGGCGAGCTGGTAGATAGGGAGCTGCAGGTCCTCACGCAGGCGGTTTAGCTCCGGAAGGCGGCGACTGGTCTTGTAATCGATGATCTCGTAGGCGCCGTCCGGGTTGCGGTCCACACGGTCAATGACCCCGGAGAGTACAAAGTCATGCAGATCGAGTTCGAAGCGTTCTTCCACCGCCACTGGAAGGCGGAAATCCTCTACGTTCGCGTAGTAGAACTGCGTCAGCACCTCGCGCCCGCGGCGCAGGAAGGAACGCTCCTCCTCCAGGTCGGCGTAGCCTTCGCTTGCCCAGCACGTATCGAGATAGGCGAGCAATCCCTCCAGGGTAGGGGGCTCCGGCGTGTCGTGTCCGTAAAGCCACTCCAGCGCCGTGTGCAAGCTCCTGCCGAAGGACAGGTAGGAGGTGGGCTCCACCTCCAGGCCATCCACATACTGGAAGCGGTAGGAGAGGGGGCAATTCTCATAGGAGCTCAGCGCCGAATAGCTCAATCTCACTTGCAAGACCGACTCCCTCTTCTCTGTGACGGCGCAAGGAAAGCGCCTGTCTCCGGGGAAAGCTATAATAGCATAAGCCGCCGGCTGAAAGCCCGTGCTTCACCGGCATCGTACGCCCGACTCTAGTGTTGAAGACAGTATATATAAGGGTTCCAGCTGTTGCATAGATACAAGCGATTGTGATCGGGGGTCGGTTTTGGGGGTTCCCTTCGTTCACCTGCATAACCACACTGAGTTCTCGATGCTCGATGGGGCGGCGCGCATCCCGGATCTCGTCGCGTCGGCACGAGAAAAGGGATTCGAGGCCCTCGCGATAACCGACCACGGGGGGATGTACGGAGTCGTGCCCTTCTACAAGGCGGCGATGGAGAATGGGATCAAGCCCATCATAGGCGTAGAGGCATATATAACCCTGGGCTCCCGGTTCGATCGCAAGCCGACCAAGGTGGATCCCAACTACCACTTGCTGCTACTGGCCGAAGACCAGGAGGGATATCGCAATCTGATGAAGCTGGTGACGGCGTCCTTTATGGACGGCTATTACTATAAGCCTCGCATCGACAAGGAGCTGCTGCGGGAATGCCACAACGGTATAATCGCGTCCTCCGCCTGCCTGAAGGGGGAGGTGGCGTCGCGCCTCCTGGCCGACGACTACGAGGGGGCGGCAGCGGCGACGCGGGAATACATAGCGATCTTCGGCGAGGACAACTTCTTTCTCGAGCTCATGGACCATTCCCTGCCTGAGGAAAGGAAGATAAACCCCGGCTTGATCCGGCTGGGACGCGAGCTGGGCGTGGGGTTCATCGCCACCAATGACCTGCACTACGTCGGCAGGGACGACCATATCTACCATGACGTGCTGCTTTGCATCCAGACCAACTCCACTCTGGACCAGGAGGACCGGCTCAGGTTCTCGAGCGACCAGTTCTACCTCAAAGACTACGAGGAGATGAGCGACCTCTTCCGGGAGGTGCCCGAGGCTATCTCCAACACGGTGGATATCGCCGCGCGCTGTGACGTCGAGATAGAGTTCGGCAGATACCTCCTCCCGAAATACCAGGTGCCCGAGGGATTCGACCTTGACGGCTACCTGGAAAAACTGGCCTGGGACGGCCTGCGTGGCCGCTATGAGGAGGTGACGCCGGAGCTGGAGGAGCGACTGCGCTACGAGCTCTCGGTCATCAAGGATATGGGCTTCTCCGGCTACTTCCTCATCGTCTGGGATTTCATAAAGTATGCCAAGGAGAGTGGGATCATCGTGGGTCCGGGACGGGGCTCGGCCGCGGGTTCCCTGGTAGCCTATTCCCTGGGAGTGACCACGGTGGACCCTATGCGCTACGGCCTGCTCTTCGAGCGTTTCTTAAACCCATCACGCCGCACCATGCCCGATATCGACATAGATTTCTGTTACAAGCGCCGGCCAGAGGTCATAGAATACGTAAGCCGCAAGTATGGAGAGGACCGCGTGGCGCAGATCGTGACCTTCTCCACCCTGGCGGCGCGGGCGGCCATCCGTGACTCGGGCAGGGTCTATAACCTGGAGTACGGCAAAGTAGACCGTTTGGCAAAGATGGTGCCGGAGGTACTCAATATCACCCTGGACAAGGCGCTGGAGGCTTCACCCGAGTTCCGAGACGCGTACGATTCCGACGAGTTGGCGCATAGTATAATCGAGACAGCCCGCAATCTGGAGGGCATCACCCGCCAGGACTCCATCCATGCCGCCGGCGTGGTCATCGCCGACGACGAACTCTCCAATTACACGCCCCTGCAGCGGCGCGGCGCTGAAGAAGAGGTGGTAACCCAGTTCGATATGGACGCCATCCAGGCCATAGGCCTCCTGAAGATGGACTTCCTCGGGCTGCGCACCCTCACCGTGATCAGTGACACCCTGGAGAACATCCAGCGCAGCCGCGGCATCACGGTGGATATCGACCGCATACCCCTGGACGATCCCAGGACCTTCGAGATCCTGCAGCGCGGGGACACCATCGGTGTGTTCCAATTGGAGAGCCCGGGCATGCGTTCTCTACTCCAGGACCTGCGCCCCGACGGCTTCGAGGACCTCATAGCCGTGCTGGCCCTCTACCGGCCTGGACCTCTGCGTGGCGGATGGGTCAAAGACTTCGTCAACCGCAAGCACAAACGTACGCCCATCAAGTACCTCCACCCGGACCTCAAACCCATCCTGGAGGAGACGAGCGGGATTATCGTCTACCAGGAGCAGGTCATGCGCCTTGCGGTCGAGATGGCGGGTTACACCATGGCGGAAGCGGACGTCCTGCGCGGAGTGGTGGCCAAGAGCAAGTCCGAGGAGATGAAGGTACACCGGGAGAAGTTCATCGAGGGAGCTGTCGAACGGGGTTACGGCCGACGCCTGGCGGAGAACGTCTTCGAGTTGGTGGAGCAGTTCGGTTACTACGGGTTCAACAAGAGCCACTCCACCGCTTACGCGGTCATCTCCTATCAGACCGCATATCTCAAGACCCATTACCCGCGGGAGTTCATGGCGGCCAACCTCACCAGTGTGACCGGGAACAAGGACAAGGTGCCGGTATTCGTGAACGAATGCCGCAAGACAGGGATCCAGATCTTCCCGCCGGACATCAATGAGAGCTTCAAGGAATTCACCCCGGTAGAGGAGGGCATACGCTTCGGACTCTCGGCGGTGCGAAACCTCGGGGAGGGCGCCGCCGAAAAAGTCATTGCCCTGCGCCGGGAAGGCGGGCATTACGAGTCCCTCCTGGACTTCTGCCAGAGGGTGGGATCGGGTACGGTGAACAAGCGAGCCCTTGAGAGCTTGATCAAGAGCGGGGCCTTCGATTTCCTGGGATACACCAGGAATCACCTCCTCAAGGTCTACGACCGCGTGGCGGACCTGGCGTCGGAGAAGCAGCGGCTGCTCGAGGAGGGCCAGCATTCCCTGTTCGATGACGAAGACGAGGACCCTCTGGCGTCCAACCCCCTGGAGGAGGAACTGCCCAGGGACAAGCTACTCGCCTATGAGAAGGAGATGTTGGGCATATACGTTACCGACCATCCTCTGATGCAGTTCAGGGAAGCGCTGAAGCGACACGTGGAGAGCGATATATCTGACCTGTCGGAGCTCGGAGACGGCTCTATAAAATGGATCGGAGGTATCATTTCCAAGAAGGTCCAGCGCTTGACCCGCAAGGGAGAGCTCATGGCCAACCTGACCCTGGAGGACCTTACGGGCAGGGTGGAGGTCACCGTTTTCCCCGCCCTCTATCTGCAGCACAAGGAATACCTGGAGGAGGACCGTATCATCTGTATCAAGGCCAGGGTGGAGGCGGGGGTAAGGGATGAGGAAGCGTCGGCGGTACGCGTGGTGGCACTTGATATCGCCGAGCCGCGTCTAAAGAGCCCGGAGGAGTGCGACCTGTACATAAACATGAGAGATTCCCAGGCGGAGAGAGGGAACATGGACGAACTGAAGGATATCCTGAAGAGGCATCCCGGTTGCACTCCTGTTAAACTCAAGCTGAGGTCCGGAGACGCGGTGAAGGTCTTCCGCCTGCCGGATGAGTATTGCGTAAAGCCGGACGGTTCCCTGTACGCTGAGATGCTATCCCTCCTGGGGGACGGCTGTATCCTTTTGGAATAGCAGGAAGCATCAAGCGCCCGCTATCGCGGCTACGGCTTCGAGGTGTGGACGCTTAGACACGGGAGACGGTCTTGAGGGTTTTCAGGAGCAACGAATACGATGGCCTGGAGTCGCTGAGGGAATCGCTCGGCTGGGACTTCTGGATGGAGGAGGGTCCGGTCGAGGAGGTCAGGGCGATCATTGCGCAAGTCCGCAAGGATGGTGACGCTGCGCTCGTCGAGTTCACGCGACGTTTCGACGGTGTGGACCTGGCAGCAAAGGGCCTGCGCGTAAGTAGCAAGGATCTGGCAACAGCTGCCGGCAAGGTGGAACGCCCTTACACCGACGCGCTCAAAGCGGCCGTGAGATCCATAACGTCTTTTCATCGTCACCAGGGCTGGGAATCGCAGTTCTGGGAATCAGAAGAGGGCGCCCGCATCGGGCAGATAGTTAAACCTCTGAAGAGGGTCGGCGTTTACGTCCCAGGTGGGGACGGCGCATATCCCTCGACCGCCATGATGACCGTCATCCCTGCCAGGGTCGCTGGAGTGACCGAGATAGCCGTGTGCGTGCCACCCGCGGCGGACGGCGAGATAAGCCCGTACACGCTCTTCGCTCTGCAGACCCTGGGGGTCGAGGAGATATACCGCGTGGGCGGAGCGCAGGCGATAGCCGCCCTGGCCATGGGAACACAGACTATCAAAGCGGTAGAGAAGGTTGTGGGGCCGGGTAACATCTACGTAACGCTGGCGAAAAAAGAGGTCCTGGGGCGAGTGGGCATCGACATGCTGGCCGGACCGAGCGAGCTGGTCGTGCTGGCCGACGGCGTGGCGGATGCGGAGTTACTGGCCCTGGAGATACTGGCTCAGATAGAGCATGGTTCAGGCGCCAGGGCCTGCCTTATAACCGCGGACGAGGATCTGCTACGGCGGGTCGAGAAAGCGCTCTCCCAGGGGCGCAACAGCGAGGAAGCCGAGCAGGCCACGCATGCCGCAGCGGTTCTGGTAAAAGACCTCGACGAGGGCGCTCGCCTGGTCGACGTCCTGGCGCCGGAGCACATTGTAATAGTAGCCGAGGACGTCACCAGTGTACTGTCCAAGGTGCATAACGCGGGCGCCATATTCCTGGGTACGGAGTCACCAGTAGCGCTGGGAGACTATGCGGTAGGGGTGAACCATGTCCTGCCCACCAAGGGAGCAGCCCGCTATTCCTCCCCTCTGGGAGTCCTCGATTTTATCAAGAGGAGCAATATCGTTTTCTCCAACCCCAAGGCCAACCGCAGCCTGGGTCCGGTGGTAGAGGCCCTAGCCAGCGTGGAGGGCTTCCTCAACCACGCGGAGGCCATGCGCAAGAGGGTTCATTAGAGAACCTACGGATAACATCCAGATGTATGCGTGCCAGGCCTGGATCCAATACTAGATCGCCATGTCGCTTCGCTCCTCGCGACAAGCGTCCAGGCGCTGTCGCCTTCGCTATGCTCGCCACAAGCACCGTCGCGCCGTAGACGGCGCTGTCGCTTACGCGATACAGGCTATCGAGAGGGGTTGAAATATCCGCAGGTGTGGTAATCTTATGACCATGAGAGCAACGGTACTGCAGAGAAAGACCAAAGAAACGGATATCCTCCTGGAGCTCGATCTCGACGGCAGCGGCGAGGTGGAGGTCTCCACAGGTATCGGCTTCTTCGATCACATGCTCACCCTTCTGGCCCATCACGCGGGCTTCGACCTCAGACTCGAGGCGAAAGGTGACCTGGAGGTGGACCAGCACCATACCGTAGAGGATGTAGGCCTTTGCCTGGGCAAGGCCCTGGAGGAAGCCTTGGGAGACAAGAGAAGCATAGCCCGATATGGCTGGGCGCTCTTGCCCATGGACGAAGCGCTGTGCCTGGTCGCATTGGACCTTTCCGGCAGGCCCCATCTGTCTTACGAGGTGGAATTGCCGGTGCAGTTGATCTCAGACTTCGACCCTTCTTGCGTCAGGGAATTCCTGCAAGCCCTGGCGAACGAGGGCGGCCTCACCCTGCACGTCAGGAGCATGTGCGGCGATAACCCCCATCATGTACTCGAATCGGTCTTCAAAGGTCTGGGCAGGTCCCTGCGCGCAGCCACCGGCCATGACCCCGCTTCCCAGGAGATTCCCTCCACCAAGGGGGCCCTGTAGAGAGACTTTGGAGCACTCTATGATCGTGATAGTAGATTATGGCATGGGTAACCTGCGCAGCGTAGAGAAAGCCTTCGCTTTCCTGGGGCACGATGTGGTGGTAAGCCATGAACCCGCGAACCTCGAGAAAGCCGGCGGGATCGTCCTGCCAGGTGTTGGCTCCTTCGGTGACGCCATGCACGAACTAGAGAGCAGGAAACTGGAGGAGCCCCTGCGTGGCGCCATCGACGCGGGCATCCCCTTCCTGGGCATCTGCCTGGGCTATCAATTGTTGTTCGAGGACAGTGAGGAGAGCCCCGGTATTGCCGGACTCGCCATACTGCCAGGGAGGGTGGTGAGGTTTCCTACCGACGTCAAGATACCCCATATGGGTTGGAACGATGTGCGCCTTGCCCACGCGCATCCGGTGCTCGAAGGCGTGGAGGAGGGCTCCTTTTTCTATTTCGTCCACTCCTACTACGTCGTGCCGGCGGAGCCCGGGGACAGGTTGACCATGACCGGGTACGGGGTGGATTTCGCATCCGGGGCGGCCCGCAACAACCTGGTGGCGTTCCAGTTTCACCCTGAAAAGAGCTCCTCCTCCGGCATGCGCATCCTGGATAACTTCGCGCGTCTTTGCGCTTGAGGAGGGTCCAAGTGTTCCGCATCTATCCCGCGGTGGATATAAGAGGAGGCCGCTGCGTGCGGCTCTACCAGGGAGACCTTGGCAAGGAAACCGTCTTCTCCGAGAACCCGTGGGAGGTGGCCCTGAGCTGGCAGGGAAAGGGAGCCTCCTACCTGCATGTGGTCGACTTAGACGGGGCCGCCGGTGGCGCCCTTATCAACCTGGGAGCGGTCATGGAGATCCTGGAGCGGGTGGATATCCCCGTGCAGTTGGGCGGGGGTGTACGCAACCCTGAGGACATCGAGCGGCTGCTGTCCATGGGGGTGGAGAGGGTGATAATGGGCACCAGGGTACTGGAAGAGCCCGCATTCGCAGAGGAGATGCTGGGGATCTTCGGTGCGAGGATAATCGTGAGCGTGGACACCAGGGGCGGTGAAGTGGCAACGGGAGGCTGGAGGAAATATGCGGGGCGTTCCCTGCAAGAAGTCCTCAGGCATCTTGAGAGCTGCGGTGCGGAGCGCATCATCCATACCGATATCGCGCGCGATGGCACCTTGAGCGGATACAATACGCGCGTGCTCAGTCCACTGTTGGACCGGGGGCTGGGGATCATCGCGGCAGGTGGCATAAGCACCCTGGCCGACCTGGAGAAACTGAAAGAGCTGGTGGGGAGGGGGCTGGAGGGCGCGGTAGTCGGCAAGGCCATCTACACCGGAGACCTGGACTTGGCCGAGGCGCTCGCGCTCGAGGAAACATGATCGAGCCGCTGCTCATGGACGGTAACGCCCGAGCGTATAGACCGCCGACCGGCGATGCGAGACCGCATGTGGGTTGTCGGCCTCATATTCCCCGGGAAAAGGCACTTTGTAAGAGGGGTTGAGCAGTATGCATACCAAGCGCATCATACCCTGTCTGGACGTAGACAAGGGTCGCGTGGTAAAGGGGATAAACTTCGTTTCGCTGCGGGACGCCGGAGATCCGGTGGAGATGGGCGCGGTCTATGACCGCGAGGGGGCTGACGAGCTGGTCTTCCTGGACATTACGGCTTCCCACGAGGAGCGCGACCTGGTATTCGACATGGCAGCCCGGGTAGCGGAGAAGGTCTTCATCCCCTTCACTGTGGGAGGTGGGCTGCGTAACGAGGGGGATATCCGCAAAATGCTGGCCACGGGATCGGATAAGGTGTCTTTGAACACGTCCGCGGTGAAAGACCCCGAGCTCATAACGGCTTCCTCCCGCAGGTTCGGCGCTCAATGCGTGGTGTTGGCAGTGGACGCCAAGTCAAGGGGGCATGGCAGTTGGGAGGTCTACGTGAACGGGGGCAGGACGCCGACCGGCCTGGACGCCGTGGAGTGGGTACGCAGGGCTGAGTCGCTGGGCGCCGGAGAGATACTGCTCACAAGCATGGACCGGGATGGCACCAAGGATGGATACGACCTCGAGCTCACGCGGGCCGTGGTCGGGGCCGTCAACCTGCCGGTGATAGCCTCCGGGGGGGCGGGAAACCTCGACCACCTGGCAGCTGTCATCCTGAAGTCCGGCGCCGACGCCGTGCTGGCCGCATCCATCTTCCACTACGGTGAATACAGCATCCGGGAAGCAAAAGAGTTCCTCCAGGGCAGGGGCATCCCGATAAGGGTCTGAGCGCTAAAGGCCCGGCTGCCTTGTCAATGCGGGGTAGGTCTGCAATACAGGTGCTGCAGCGGAGGCGGATTTTACCGGGGGAATAGAGCGAGCAAAGCTGGCGGCGGCAGCGGACCCAGCCTTTATGCAGCGAGAAGAGTAGACATCAGAGCAGGCCATATGATAAAAATATCTTCTATGGTAGATTACCTACAAAGATGCGCCGGCAAACTCTTTAAACAGGTGTAGGTCCGAGGGAAGTAAGGGGGTAGTTTAGGTTGCGAACGATGAAAATGATCCTTGCAGTCGCGGTCGCGGCCTTCGTCTTTTCCGCCCTGCTCGCACTGCCGGGTTGCGGGGAAACGGAGACCGGGACCAAGGAGCCCATCAAGATCGGAGTGGTGCTCTCGGAGAGCGGGGCTAACGAGCCTCTGGGCAAGCCCGAAGCCAACGCCATCGATCTCTTCGTGAAGAGGATCAATGAAGCGGGAGGCATCGACGGCCACGAAGTCGAGGTGATCATCAAGGACGACCAGAGCGACGCCAACAAGGCCCAGCAGGCGGTGGTCGAGCTTCTGCAGCAGGAGGACGTGGTGGCGGTCATCGGCTCCAGTGGTACGGGCACTACCATCGCCATGAAGCAGGAGACTGCCAAGGCGGAAGTGCCGCAGGTATGCATGGCCGCGGGCGCCAACATCATGGAGGGGGGCAATACCTGGATATTCCGCACCCCTCCCACCGCGACCGAAGCGGGCAAGAAGGTGCTCGAGTACATCGCCGACACGCTAAAGGTCAAGAAAACAGCGCTTCTCTACGACACCAACCCCTTCGGCACTGACGGCAAGAACGTCGTAGAGGCAGAGGCGCCGGATTTCGGCCTGGAGGTAGTGGTGTCCGAAGGCTACCAGACAGACGAGTCGGAGGAGGGTATGGACACCCACCTCACCAACATCATGACCTACGACCCGGAAGTCGTCGTGGTATGGGGCACCAACCCCGGCCCGGCCAAGATCGCCAAGCGCATGCGGGACAAGGGCATCGACCTGCCCTACGTGGGCAGCCACGGCATCGCCAACCAGGCCTTTATCGAACTGGCGGGAGAGGCCGCCAACGGCGTGGTCTTCCCGGCGGGCAAGATGCTCATCTACGAGCAGGTGCTCGAGCCCGGCACCGAAGAGTACGATTTCATCAAGGACTTCTCGGACGCCTACTTCGAGGAGTACGGCGAGCAGATCAACACCTTTGCTGGCCACGGCTGGGATGCGATCCTGATAATCACCGAGGCCCTGAAGCGCGCGGGGGTGGACGCCACGCCGGCCGAGCTCCGCGACGAGATCGAGGCCACGGAAGGGCTGGTAGGGACGGCGGGCATCTTCACCTACACGGTGGAGGACCATAACGGCCTGACCCCGGACGACCTGACCATGGTGGAGATCATTGAATCCAAGTGGGAGCCTGCCGCCGAGTAAGAAGATAATCTACGGTACGGAAGGAGGAGGCTGGAACTCCCTCCGGCCTCCTCCTTTTATTGCGACAAGAGGTGGAAGCCGCTGAGCTCGATACTTGATTTTTTCGGGAACTGCCCGCAATACATCGCCAACGGACTTGCCAATGGATGTATCTACATCCTGGTGGCCATGGGGTTCAACATCATCTTCAACTCCACCGGGATCATCAACTTCGCCCAGGGCGAGTTCTGCATGTTCGGCGGCCTCTTTACGTTTACTTTCGCTGTTACCCTGGGGCTGCCCCTGCCCCTGGCGATAATCCTCGCTATTGTAGCAACCGCCCTCATCGGGGGGTTGATGGAGAGATCGATCGTCTATCCCTTACGCAACGCGAGCATCATAACCGCGATCATCGCCACCGTGGGAGCCTCCATATTGTTCAAGTCCCTGGGCCGCCTGTTCTGGCCCAAGGAGGCCTACAAGGTGCCGGAGTTCTCCTCCGGGAACATCAACATCCCAGGCGCTACGGTATCCCGCCAGTTCCTGTGGGTGCTGGGCCTTACGGTGGTAAGCGTGCTGCTGGTATACCTGTTCTTCAACCACACCAGGGCGGGAAAGGCCATGCGAGCATGCTCTATCAACCGCCAGGCTGCCAGCCTGGTAGGCATCAACGTATCCCGTATGTCCCTCTATTCCTTTATGTTGGCGGCGGCGCTGGGCGGGGTTGCGGGATTGGTCAACGCCCCATTCGCAAGCTATTCCATAGGGCTTTTCCTGGGTATCAAGGGATTCACCGCTGCGGTGGTAGGGGGGTTGGGCAACACCTTCGGCGCCGTCACCGGCGGCCTTGTGCTCGGACTGCTGGAAGAGCTCATCCCGGGATTTCTCACCGTGGTTCTCGGGGTGTCTACCGGTTATAAGGACGCCGTGGCTGCCATCCTGCTCATAACGGTACTGCTCTTGCGCCCCCAAGGACTCCTGGGAAAGGGAGTGGCGGAGAAGGTATGATATGAACGACAAAGCGGCCGAGAACAAAATATCGGCATGGAAAACGACCGCTTGGTGGGTTGGACTGGTGCGGCGGAACCGCACCCTGCTCGTCTTCATATTGTTCATGGCCGTTTTGCCCTTATGGGCAGAGCGCCTCTCAAAACCTTTCGATATTCCCATACTCCTGACCATGCGCTTGGTGGGTGTGTTTGCCATCGCCGCCGTCGGACTGAACCTGCTCACGGGATATGCCGGCCAAGTCTCCCTGGGTCAAGGGGCTTTCTTCGGCATCGGTGCCTACACGTCGGCCTTGCTTACGGTCAAAGCAGGTTTCCCGGTCTGGCTGGGCATACTCGCGGCCATCGTCATTGCAGGGCTTTTCGGGCTGCTTGTCGCCCCGGTACTACGCCTGAAAGGCCATTACCTGGCTATGGCCACTCTTGGCCTGGGGATCATCGTCTTCGTTTTCATGCGGGAGATGACCTGGCTGACCGGAGGGAACGATGGGGTGCGCAACATCCCCTCGCTGGCCTTGCCGGGCATTGGTATCGGTGAGATGAAAGAGTATATGCGTGCTGAGTACTATTTCATCTGGACTATCGCCATTATCGTCCTGGCTCTCTGCGCTAACCTGGTGCGCTCACGCATTGGACGGGCCCTACAAGCCTTGCACCAATCCGAGGTCGCGGCCGAGGCCATGGGAGTGAACGTAGCCGGGCAGAAGATACGGGTATTCGTGCTCTCCGCTGCCATGGGGGGTCTGGCCGGAGGCATATATGCCCACCTGCAGGGCTATATCGATCCCAACATGTTCTTCATCACGTTGTCCATATCCCTGGTGACGATGGTAGTCATAGGGGGGATGGAGAGCATCTGGGGAGCCGTCGCTGGCGCCGCCGTTATCACCTTTCTTCCTAAGTTCGTGGAGGCCATTCCCAAGTGGGTGGGGGATGCACCGAAATGGCTGGAGAGATATAGCAACTACGAAGGTATCGTCTTCGGGCTCATACTCATCCTGACCATGGTCTTCATGCCCGCCGGCATCACCAGGGGCTTGTCCGACATGGTGCGCTACCGGCGCAGCCCCTTTGTGAACCCCTTCCGCAAAAAGGTGGTGGAGTAGATGGAGGCACCGGGTTATGCAAACGGCAATGGGAACGGGACACTGCTAGCGGCCAGCGGGCTGACCAAGACTTTCGGCGGCCTGGCCGCGGTGAAGGACGTATCCTTCAAGCTGAACGGCGGCACTATCAAGGCTATCATCGGGCCTAACGGCGCGGGGAAGACCACTCTCTATGACCTGCTCACGGGCATATACCTGCCGGACGAAGGGAGCGTGCTCTTCCAGGGCAGGGAGATCATCGGCTTGCCCACCCATGAGATAACCGCCCTGGGCATTGCCAGGACATTCCAGACCATCCGTCTTTTCGCGCGCATGACCGTCATGGAGAACGTCACGATAGGCCTGCATCACCGCACCAAGGCGGGCATGATAAAGTCGTCGCTGAGGTTTCCGTCCGCCTGCCGCGAGGAGTCATGGATGCGGGAGGAAGCCCTGCGCCTCCTGGATATCGTCGGCTTAGAGATGCAGGCGGAGAGCCTGGCCGGCTCGTTACCCTTCGGCCAACAGCGGTTGCTTGAGTTAGCGAGGGCGCTGGCCACGCAGCCGCGCGTCATACTCCTCGACGAGCCCGCGTCGGGATTGAACGCCTACGAGACCCGCGAGTTGGGGGAGATCATCTACCGTGTAAGGGATATGGGCGTTACGGTCATCCTGGTGGAACACGACATGGGACTGGTCATGCGCATCTCCGACGAGGTGCTGGTATTGGATTACGGAGAGATAATCGCCGAGGGGACCCCGGCGGAGGTCCGCGTCGACCCCAAAGTCATCGAGGCCTACCTCGGTTCCGAGCTGGATTGATTGGGCGATGTATGACGATGCGATCGATAGAAGAGACATGTGAGGTGCTGGTTTGCTGGAGGTAAAGAACGTTTCCGCCTTCTACGGCAGTATCGAGGCTCTGCGAGCCATAGATCTGTGGGCCAGGGCGGGTCGGATAACCACTATCATCGGAGCCAACGGGGCCGGCAAGACCACCCTGTTGCGCGCTGTCTCCGGCCTCATACCCACGCGTTACGGAGAGATCCGCTACGTGGGGCAGGATATAACCAACCTGGAGCCTCACAAGATAGTGAGGATGGGTATCTCCCATGTGCCGGAGGGCCGCCAGGTCTTCGCCGCCATGAGCGTGGAGGAGAACCTTGAACTGGGCGCATACCTGCGCTCCCGCCGTGGCCGCGGTAAGGAGATAAGAGACGACCTCGCCTTCGTCTACGACGTCTTTCCGTTGTTGGGCGAGAGGAAGAGTCAGACCGCGGGTACTCTCTCCGGCGGCGAGCAGCAGATGCTGTCCATCGGCAGGGCTCTCATGTCCAAGCCCCGCCTCCTCCTCCTGGATGAACCTTCGATGGGCCTTGCCCCGCTGGTCATCAAAGGCATCTTCACCTGCCTCAAGCGACTGCACGAGGAGGGGCTTACCATACTCCTGGTCGAGCAGGACGCCCACATAGCCCTGAGCGTCTCGGATTACGGATACGTCATGCGCGCAGGAAAGGTGCGCCTGGAGGGAGAGGCCGAGGAGCTGCTGCAGAGCGAGGAGGTCAAGCGCATTTATCTCGGCGACGAACAGCCGGCGGAAGGAGAGGGCGATGGAACTTAGATTCGACGACAGGGGGCTGATCCCGGCCATCATCCAGGACTGCGAGAGTGGAGAAGTGCTCATGCTGGGTTACATGAACGAGGAATCACTGCGCCGCACCTTGCAGAGCGGTCGCACCTGGTTCTGGAGCCGCAGCCGGCAGGATTTCTGGTGCAAGGGGGAGACATCTGGAAACCGCCAGTATGTAAGGGATATCCGCTACGATTGTGACGGCGACGCCCTCGTGGTCAAGGTGCTGCAGGTGGGCCCGGCCTGCCATACGGGGGAGAGATCCTGCTTCTTCAGGGAAGCCGAGGGGGCGCGCACGGACCTCAGACCGGGAGACGAGGACTGACCTCCGGTATTTTCAGGTATATAACGAGCGCCAAGCAGCTATCCCACCTGCGAAAAGGAAGGAGGCGATCCTTCCGGCGCTGAATAATTAACCAGCCGGAAACATCAGCATTCGGCATGGCAGGGGAGGCATGAGACCTATCGTCAGCCCATTTCAGCTCCGGGGGCGATATGCCGAATCCTATCTTGAAAACCCTTGCAAGGGAGGTAGGGGTATTTGAAGATATGCCCGCACTGCGGAGCGGAAAACGCGGATAGTTCTGCCTTCTGTTCGCTGTGCCTGGCCAGGTTCGATGCAGCGGGGGAGGGTGCCATGGCCGCACCGCCACAACCCTCTCCTCACCCACCGGAACAGCAACCGCCACAACCATACGTGTCCCCGGGCGATTATCGCGCCCTGGCCCAGGAGATGGCACAGCAGAGCCCCCAGGCCGCCTACCGCGATTCGGCCTATTACGGGGCCGCCATGCAGTACCCGGGCGCCATCTCCAGCATTAAAGCCCCTGCTTATATGCGGCAGCGGAGCAGCCTGGACGTCATTATCATGCTGCTTTCATACTCGTTTCTCACGTATATCTTACTTTTTGCATGCCGCTTTCTCCTCAGCATATTCCTTCTCGGCGCAGCCTTTGGCGGCAGCGAAGCCGGCTTAAGCTTCGCTATCGCCATGCTGTTCATCTCGGACGCGTTGGTGTTGGCCCTGGGTGGTTACATCATATCCGCCAAGGCTATGCACTCCGGCAGAGGATGGCTATACGGCCTCGGGTGCGTTGCATGCGTGGTATTCGTATGGCAGCCCATGGTAGCTTTGATCTTGACGCTCTTGATGACCGGCGAGGTCTATATCCCATTATTCACGCTCGTGGGCATGTTGTTCACTCTCTTCCTGGAACTGCCTATGGGCGCTCTGGGAGGGTGGATTGCGGAGAAGAGGTACATGAGCTGATGCCGTGGCTCGTTAGCGGAAGAGGGACAGGTCATGAAGTGTGTGAAATGCGGAGCCGATAATCCCGAGAGCGCCGAGTTCTGCTCGTTGTGTATGGAAAAGCTGCAGCAAGGCGGCGCGGCAGCCCCCCAACGCCGGCCCAGCGTCGTGCCTGGTGATTCCTATCTCGCTCCAGGCGAGTGGAGAGGAGACACGGATACCCTCAGCCCCACTGTGAGCAAGGTGGTCACTGACAAGGTGAGGAGATTCCGTCTGAAGATAGCGATATACGGGATCATAATCGCCCTCCTGATCACCTGGCTGGTACTCAGCTTCACATTATGGGGCAACCCTTCGCCGGGGAAGACATCCATGCAGCTCATAGATGCCGTAAACGCGAGGGATGCTGAAACATTCGTGCATTTGTTCCGGGAACAGAACCAGGCCGCGGCGGAAGACCTCTACGCCAGGATAATCTCCTATATAGGCAGCAGCGGAAAGTATGAAGATATCGCGCTGGATGTCGATCAGCCGGACAACTACGATGCCTATTCCTACCTGGACGGGGGAACCATCAGCGCCTCCGCGTCCGCCACCAGCATAAGCCGGTCCGACAACCTCAAGATAGCCCTGGAGAACCGGGGTGGAAAATGGTACGTCACCCCCAATGGGACCGATCTCATCCCTTAACGGTAATATGCCCCTATCCCGATATCTCATATATGATATTTCCAGGAGAGACCCGAGGGGATATTGATCAGACAGGTCCTTCTGCTCCAGCGATGCAAGGGCGGTATCTACTTCAGGAAGCTCCGCAAATGGCGGTTTTAGAGTATTATCCTTAGGAGAGATCGCAGGAAGTCGTTGGTATATTTTCCGGAGAAGTGGTTCTTGGGTTGGAGTGAGAGTTACTACGCGGACATGAAGAAAGAGGCAGAGCAGGAACTGCGCAAGCAGTCCCTGCCGCTGCTGGAAGCCCTAACGGATTTCAGGGATGCCTTGGAGACCTACCGGGACTTCGCGGAATACGCGGACGAGTTGGAGGTCCTGTTGGACCGCTTGGAACGGTTCCTGGCCGATTACCGGTCCACCTGAGTGAGGGAGGTCGGCCGCAGGCGTTCACCGGGCACACGGACTGATGATAGAATATCATCCGTACCTGCCGGAGTGGCGGAAGAGGTAGACGCGCTGGTCTCAAAAACCAGTGGGGGCAACCCCGTGCCGGTTCGAATCCGGCCTTCGGCACCAGCGATAAGCCCCGGAGTTGCCGGGGCTTTATCGTTGCGGATGGCAGGTGGATCATCCGAGATCGCAGGAATGTGGATGGGTATCATATCGGCAAGATGATCGGTATAAGGCCGGGGCACACGGACGCGGCCCCGCGGCAAAAGGTAGCGGCCCTTGAAGATGTTCCTGACGGTAGTGCTGTCCCTGGTGGGTACGGTG
>CAYHAT010000019.1:0-10356 GCA_964354675.1 uncultured Actinomycetota bacterium
CCCAGGAGGTAGAGGGCGATGGAGAACTTGTGGTAACCGTCGTCGAAGACGAAGGGACCGCCCCCGCAGGTCTCCTCCTTGACGCGCCAGGCCCAGGATTCCAGCGGGACCTCCCAGCCGCCCGCGGCCGATCCCGCCACCGAGCGCATACGTATATTGAGGGGGGTGCCGATAGCGCCCTCCTCGATGAGTTCTTTGGCCTTGACGATGGGCGGGTAGAAGACGAAGTTCTCGTAGATACGCAGGGTGACGCCGGCCTTATCCGCCGCCGCCGCTATCTCGTCGAACTCACTTACAGTGAGCGCCGGGGGTTTCTGCAAGGAGATGTGCTTTCCCGCCGCGGCGGCGGCCAGCGCCATGTCGTGGTGCAGGTGATGGGGCGTGAGTATCTCCACCAGTGCGATATCCTTGTTTTCCAGGAGCTCCCGGTAATCTTCGTAGTGCCTGGGGATGTCGTACTGCTCGCTTCGCTCGCGCCGGCTTTCCTCGTTCGTGTCGGCCACCGCCAGGACCGCGGCGTCGCCCCGGCCTTCGTATCCCCGCATGTGCATATCGAAGATGCGCCCGCACCCTATGATCCCCACCCCGATCCGCTCGTCATCCATGATGAGCCCCCCTCGTTCATCTCCCGGCTACTTCCTTGCTCACCTCGCCGCTTCACAATCCATATTATCCCCAAGCGGTGACGGGTTGATACCCGGAGATCCCACGGCACCCGGCATATGGTGGCGATGCTCCCACGTGGCCGATCGAAGCACCGGCATGCCGCGGAGGTGAACCAAGAGAAGCAGGCAAGAGCCGGGTTGACGTTTTCGCCTTGTTAAAAACGCGCCAGGATATAGAATATATGCGGAACGGGAGGCGTTGGTCACTAACAAGGAGGGAGCATGAACGGAAGGCGCATCCAAACGGCCGCTGTCCTTGCTGCGATATCTTTACTCTTCATCCTGTCGTTAGCGGCATTGGGCTGCGGGTCGAGCGGCACTTCGACCGCCACGAACGATGAGAGCGAGCAGGAGGCGAGCCCCGAGGATACCGTGGACCGTTTCTTCGAGGCACTGGAGAAGCTGGACGTGGAGATGCTCGTAGACATGGTGGCGCCGGCTTCCGTCGAGGAGCTCGAGAAGGCTTACGGCAAGGACTACGAGGATACTCTGGCGCAGTATTTCTTCGAGGGTTCCCCGAACCAGAAGTTCTCGGGATTGAAGTACACGACCGATGTCAACGGCAAGAAGGCCGAGGTCGAGGTGGTCAAAGGGAAGGTGACCTACAAGGACGAGGATGGCGAAAAGGTCACCGAGGATGTGGTCCCGAAGGGGCAAGACCTCATCTTCCAGATGGTTAAATACAAGGGAGAATGGTATATATCCCTTACCGCCACCTTTCCCGACCTCATCGCTGCTGAACCCGAGCCCGGGCCATCGCCGGCCCCCCAGCCTGCGCCCCAACCCCAGCCCTCCCCCGAGTACACGGTCTGCCCCGATTGCGGCGGCGAGGGCGGGTTCTATATCGATGTGGGCGGGGAGTGCCCCACCTGCTTCGGCTCCGGTGTCCTCGATGTGCAGGATTATTGCCCCGATTGCGGCGGGACCGGCTGGGTCGAGGGAGGGGACGGCTCCTACCCCTGCGACTACTGCGGCGGTACGGGCATGATATGGGACTGGGTCACTTGCGGGGACTGCGGCGGCAGCGGCATCATCTCCGAGTACGACTTCGAGACCTGCGCCAGATGTGGCGGCAGCGGCTGGATCCGGTCTAACTGAGATTCTTAAAACGTTATAGCGGATAAGGCGAGATGGTTAAGATTGCGACCACTTCGGCGTGCCGTCGATTCAACCGGTTAAGATATATGGTTCTTCTCCGAGAAGTGTGGATGAACGAGTGATGAGACGGGGTCAAGTTCAGGCCATCAAGGCGAGCATCGATGACCCAGCGCGGGTGCCCCCTGCCATCTACCCCTTTCTCTCCATACCCTTCCAGTAGCGTTCCTCGAGTTCGCGCTTGATTATCTTGCCGTCGATGTGGCGGGGGAGCTCATCGAAGAACTCTACCCTGGCCGGGATTATGTATCCGCGCAGGCCCTCCTCGCCGCAGAAGGAGAGGATATCCTTCTCGCTCGCATCCTTCCCCTCGTGGAGCTGCACGCAGGCGATGGGCACCTCCCCCAGGTCCGGATGGGGCATGCTCACCACCGCCGCGTCGAAGACCGCGGGGTGCCGCAGGAGGACCCCCTCGATCTCCAGGGGGTAGATGTTCACGCCCCCGGTGATGATCATCTCCTTCAGCCTGCCCGTCAGAAAGAGGAAACCGTCCTCGTCCGTGTACCCCAGCAGCCCGTCGTCGTACCATTCCATGCCGTCGATGATGCGGATGGATTCATGCAGCCGGTCCTCGGAACCGGGATAACGCAGGGAGAGCGTGGAAGCGGTGCGGCCCATGATACTTCCCATCTCGTTGGGACCGGCCCACCTGCACTCCTCCTCGATATATATACCCAGGTCGCCGCAGCGAGCCTTGCCCACGCTGTTGATGCGCTTGGGGTCCTCCTCGTAATCCTCGGGCAGCAGTATGGTGATGATTGCTGTCTCGGAGCTGCCGTAGTACTCGCTGAAGACCGGCCTGGGTGCCCCGCGTTCCATAAACAGCTGGTTGATATCCCTTTTCACCTGTGGTGGGCAGGGAGCGGCGGCGCAGATGATGGATCGCATGGAGCCGAGCCAATACTTCTTCTTCACCTCGTCGGGCAGCGCAAGCACGCGCTGCAGGATGGTGGGGGCTACGAAAGTCCAGTTGATGCGTTCGGCCTCGATGAGGCGGAGGAACTCCTCCGCGTCGAAATTCCTCATGAAGACTCCGGTCGCCCCCAATAGGAAACAGGGCGCCCACCCCGCCGCCGTTCCGGCGTGGTAAACGGGCGTCACGATGAGGGTCCTGATGTTCTTGGTGACCGGATCGCATATGCGGTCGCCGCCGAACCAGCAGAAGTAGCTGAATGCCCTGAAGGTGTAGGGGAGGAAGTTCTCGAAGCTCTCCCGCGGTGCCTCCGCCAGGTCGGAGAGGGCGTAGCTCAGGCTGTCGTAGAGGTTGGAGCTCTTGGGTGTGCCGGTGGTCCCGCCGGTGTAGGGGTTGAGGGAGGCCAGGAAGTTGAGCTCTGGCCTGGTGGTGGGAGCTTTCTCCAGCAGTTCTTCGTAGGAGAGCATCCCCTCCGGGACAGGGCCGTCTCCTCCCAGCACGACGAAGTGTTCGATGCCCTCGAGGCCGTCCTTGATCCCCATTATCTCCTCCAGGAGATCTGCGTCGAAGATAAAGACCCTAGGCGTCCGCAGGTTGATGGTCTTGCGCAGTTCCTCGCCTGAGAGGTGCCAATTGACGAAGGGCATGGGGGCGCCGATAAGGCTCGTCGCGTTCAGGATCTCCAGAAAGGCCGCGCTGTTATAGATCATGGTGGCGACACGGTCCTTGGGTTTAACTCCCAGCCCCTGCAGGGCATTGGCCAGTTTGAGCACGCGGGTCTTGAGTTCCCGGTAGGTGTATCTGTTCTCGCCGTCTATGGCCGCCTCGCGGTCGCCGAACACGTCCCACATGCCCAGGGACAAGTTGGGGACGATCTTTCCCACCTTGACCTTTCCGAGGTCTCGCAGGTTCTTGATCAGCCCCTGGCCTCCGGTGAAGAGCTTGTAGACGATCTTGAAGGTGTTTCCACCGCCGCCCCACTGCTGCTTGAAGGTCCTCCCCAATCCCTTGGTCTCCTCCATGCGCATGAGGGGAGGCAAAGCCCGCACCATGCCTGAAAGGGTTTTTTCCGCCTTCATACCCATCCCCCTTTTTGACGGTTCCGACCGTGAGTGCATCCGGCCGGACGATAGCATGCAGATACAGAGTCGGTTGCTGCTAGAGTGGTGTCTACACGGCCGCGGACGTTGCTTCGGTATCCCAAGGATAACACAGGTTAGGGGGTCAGGGGGTTAGGCCCGTACTTGTGCCTACGGCCCACTTATGCGATAGGTGGCTGCCCCAAGGCCTGCAGCAGCTGGTTCACGTGGCCCCGGGCCGTCACGCGCGGGATAGTCCCAGCGAAACCCCCCGAGTCTATTTTCAACTCCTGGGGGATGAGCATAAGGGTGAATATCCGCGTGAAGGTCGGGATCCAAACATAAGCCTCGAGGTGGTAACCCGAGCCGGTATAGTTTACCTGCAGCCTCTGGGGCGCGACCAGGAATCCCTCTCCCCTCTGATAGAGCCTTGACACCTGGTCGTATGCGATCAACTTGTAGCCGGTCTGCTGTGCCCACCCATCCAGTATCTGCCAGAAATCGGCGCCGGCAGTAAAATCCCTCAGCGTCCTGCCTTTAATCTTGGACATCTCCCGACCTCCTCATATTCCGGATGACCTATTCGTCTCCGCTTCGATTATATCGGAACCCGGCATATTTGGTGTTTGACTCCAGGTACGCCCTTGACGGGGTCGCACTCAATAGGCGTCATTGCGAGGCGGCATAGCCGCCGTGGCGATCTACTTCGTAGGTTGAACCCACGTGAGCACACATTCTCAGTCAGCCTGGCTCGCGATGATGCTTGATAATCGCCCGGCGGGGTCCAGGGTTGATCCAGTGGCGCCTGAGCTGTGGGCCAGGCCTGACCCCGGGCGTGTGCGACCTGTATAATGATCGGGAATATGTCTGGGCGGGCAGGTGGAGAAAAACGAGAGAGGCATCATCGGCGCACTTTGACCCCATGGCAAGGAGGGCAACATGGCATCCCTGGAAGAGAGCATCAAGGATTTCGTGCGTGCCCGTGGCGTGGACGTGGTCGGTATCGCAGGCCCGGAACGCCTGGACGGGCCTCCCTCCCTGGACCTCTCTTACACCATGCCCGGGGCGAGGTCGGTCATATCCATGGCCCTGCCCATGGACACGGGCGCCATCTACGATTTCCTCTGCAAACGCTCTCCCGCGCCGCACAACCTCGACCAGTTCATCAACTACCAGCGCCTGCAGCGCATCGGGAAGGAGCTGGCCGACTACCTCGTCTCCCGGGGACACCGCGCTGTGGGCGTACCGTTGAGCGCCGACTACCGCCGTGCCATCTACGTCTTCCGACCACGTCCGGCTTTCTCCCTGCGCCTGGGGGCCATGATCTCGGGTGTCGGCGCCCAAGGTTGGAGCGGGAATCTGAAGACAAAGGAATACGGTGCCTCCATCTATCTAGGCGCCGTCCTCACCGACGCCGTCCTGGAGAGCGACCCCACCCTGCCCGTGGGATATTTCACCGACGGGCCCTGTGCAAAGTGCAAACGCTGCGTTAAGTCCTGCCCCAGCCGCATGTTCGAAGCGCAAGAGGCGGAGTACATCCTCCTGAACGGAGAGCTCCACCCCCGCGGGCGCAGGAACAACATCGACCTCTGCCACATCTCCTGCTTCGGCCTGCACAGCCTGAGCGCGGACAAGCGCTATTCCAATTGGGGCCTGCATTGGATAGACGGCTGGGTGGAGCGGCAGCCGGACCCGAAAAGGCAGCTGCGGGTGATCTGGGACATGTTCAAACGCGGTCTCACCGTCGGGGATGCGTGGCCCCGCTTCGATGTCCTGCGGGTGGTATGCAGCAAGCTCTGGCCGCAGGAACTCCTGGAGGGGATCCCGGAGTTGGATGATTTTCCCGAAGACGAGGCCGAGCGCTACCGCATCCTGGCCGAGTTCGGCAGGAGGATGGGCGTAAAGGGCATTGACGACTACCCCGTCCCTATGATCTGCGGCCAATGCGCCCTGGTATGCGGACCCACCCCGGAGGAGACCGCTGAGAGGTACCGGGCTTTGGCCGAATCGGGCCTGGTGGTGCCGGGGCCGGGCGGCAGGATGACCCGGGTTGACACCTTCGAGGAAGCGCGAGAACTGCGGCGCTCCTATCCCCTCGAGATCAGCGCCTACCGCAAGGGCAAGGACGCGTTGGCATCCATCGTCAACTGGCACCGCTACTACTTCGGTTTCGAGCCCAGGACGTTGATACAGTCCAGGGATTACAGCAGAAGATTGCGAAGGGCGGAACGGGAGCGGTGTAGAAAGGATGTATAGCTATTCAGCTTTCGGGAAGGGGTGATGCCTGTGAGAGGGGCGCTTATAGCCATAGGCACG
The DNA here is from genome assembly GCA_964354675.1 of uncultured Actinomycetota bacterium. Taxonomy (GTDB): domain Bacteria; phylum Actinomycetota; class Geothermincolia; order Geothermincolales; family RBG-13-55-18; genus SURF-21. The sequence goes on from CAYHAT010000019.1 coordinate 6,129, forward strand.
TTGTTGAGAGGGAGGACTGAGGCCTGTTATGGGGATATCGATCGTAGAGGCGACCCCAGAAGATGCGGAGGAGATCCTCGACCTGCAGAAGGCGGCCTATGCGAGCGAGGGATGTCTGTACAAGGACTTCACCCTTCCGCCCCTCACCCAGACGCTTGATAAGATAAGGGAGGGCTTCGACCGCCAACTCTTCCTCAAGGCGGTGGATGACGGGGAGATCGTAGGCTCGGTACGCGCATACGTGAAGGAGGGTACCTGCTACGTAGGCAGGCTCATCGTACACCCGGACCACCAGGATGGCGGCATAGGTACCCGGCTGATGGAGGAGATTGAGGCGCGTTTCCCACAGGCTGAGAGGTTCGAACTCTTCACCGGGCACCGCAGCGACAAACCCCTCCACATCTACGAGAAGAGGGGATACCGCGTATTTCGCAGAGAGCCCGTGCACGAAAATCTGACCCTGATCTACCTCGAGAAACGGAGGTCTGAGGCATGAGCGGCGAGCGCTGCACGATACCGGATCATGTTGAAGCGGGCAGTGGTAAACCGCTCGTATTCATCCCGGGGATGGAGGGGGCCAAGGAGTTCTGGGAACCACAACTCCGAGGTCTTTCGGATGCGTACCGCGTCATCGCCACCAGCCTCCCGGTCTGGAAGCCGAGCCTGGCCAGCGCAGTATCGGATTGTGCCGGCAGCATCATCTCGCTCATGGACGAGCTGGGATTGGAGAAGGCGGTCGTGGTGGGCGAGTCCTTCGGGGGTATGGTCACGCAGGAACTAGCCTTGAGCCACCCGCAGCGCCTGGCTGGCATCATCCTCTGCAACACCATGGACCGCCCGCGCCGGGGAGGCTTTGGTTTGAACGTCTTCACCCTGGCCACCTTCATACACCAGTTCGCATTCCTCCCCTTCCTCTCCATGGACCAGCGCAGGAGCCTGCTGCGCTGGGTGGGCCGGCATCGCGGCTTTGTGCTGGACCCGTCGCCTGGAAACGCGGACCTGGTCGAGTACATCATCCGCTACGGCACCGCCTGCGGCCCGGCCGCCTACCTCGACCGCATCATCGCGGGAGCGAAGGCGTCCTTCACTTCGAGACTGCGGCAGATAAACGTGCCCGCCCTGGTGCTGCGGGGAGAGGAGGATCGCCTGGTGGGTGCGGAGACTATCGTGCAACTGGCGGGAAGGATACCACACGCGGACCTGGTCGTCATCGCGGGCGGTGGCCACTGCTGCACCCATACCGTGCCCGAGGCCTCCAACGCAGCCATGCGGGAGTGGTTGAGGAGCATCGGTTACTACGGGGCCCCACCTTCGCGCCAAGACGCGAACCCCTACACAGGCATCACCTGATGGGGTCAGCCCGGAACTTGTCGTGAGGAGCGAAGCGACGTGGCGATCCCCACATCGGGGGTCAGGCCTACACGCGGGGATCCATCCTGAAATAATATGGAATCTCGCTTACTCAAGGAGGCTCAACCATAAATGCCATGTGGAAAATGGAGGGCTGACCCCAGGTGTTGAGGGCTGGCCCCATCTCTTTACCTGGAGAAGAACCCCTTCGAAGTCTTCTGCTCGAAGGCGCCCGCGATCACCTCGGGGCTGAACGCCACCGGCACCGTCCCAGTGGTGGCGTAGTTATAGAGAGCGGTTGCGAATATACCGTTCAACGCGGCGCTGATGATCCCCAGCGCGAACCAGTAGAGCACCACCACGGCACCCACGGCGATGATCAACGGGACCGATTTCGTCAGGGCGACCAGAACGATGGGCACAACCCCCACCAATGCCAGCAGGAAGATGATCAACCCGAGTGAGAAACGCAGGACCACGTTCTCCCCCCAGGTCTTCTTGAACAACCCGGCCGACTTTTTTATGGAATCTATCACTCCCGCTTTCTCGAAGATCATCACCGGGATCACGAAATAGGTGATCAGGTTCCATGCCAGCCCGAATATACCCGCCGCTATTCTCCCGAATATCCCCGCGCGTTCGCGGATCAACTGCAGGACCATGCCCACGGTAGCGGAGATGAGAGCCCACCCCGCTATCTTCCCGAGATTCCCTACCGCATATTGCATGCCATCGCTGAACTTCGGGTCGCCCCCGCTGAGGCGAATCTGCACGCAGGCTATCAACCCGGTGTTGAAGAAGATGACCACGAAATAGCCGATGAGATAGAAGATGAATAAGAAGACATAATACAGCACGTTGTTCTCGATCTCACCGTCCTTGATACCGGTCAGGAGGACGATGGGGACGATAAAGGACGCGGTGATGATGAGCATCACTATCCCCGATATCAGGGGGAAGAACAGGAGCTTTTTATCCTGCTTGAGAACCCCCAGGCTCTCCTTGAGTATCTGCATACTCCGGTTGAACGTTCCCGCCACTGCTATCACCTTCCCTTTCGCTCATCATACTTACTGCTAATCATTATCGATAGATCGCACCGGAATATTGATGACTTTTGTTCGGCAGCATGATAGGGATGGGATCTCCCGGCGCCCAGCGCTTGCGCCCCATGACCGCCTACGCAATGATTAAGGGACTATGGTGGAGATCAGGCAGTGCAGGCAGGATGATTTCGGGCCGGTTCTCAGGCTGCTGGAACAGCTCTGGCCCGACCGGGAGCTGGACCGCGGCAGGATGGAAGAGGCCTACCTCCATGGGCTGGACTCCGACTCGCAGGTGTACCTGTGTGCCATGATGGATGGCGAGCCGGTCGCCTTCTGTTCCCTGGCCATCAAGAACAGCCTCTGGCAGCAGGGATACTTGGCGAACGTGGACGAACTGGTGGTCGATGAGCGCCTGCGGAGGAAGGGCATAGGAGGCGAACTGCTCGAGAGGGTATTACAGATAGCGGTGGAGAAGGGCTGCCACAGGGTAGAGCTAGACTCCGCTTTCCGCCGCCAGGATGCCCACCGCTTCTACGAGGCACACGGTTTTAAGAGTCGTTCTCTGCTGTTCACCAAGGAGATATAGACCCTGCCGGTCCCCAGTCCCTTGCGCGCTATATACTCGCAACCTCAGTCTTTGATGCGCCTCAGCTCGATGGTCACGGTGTTGCCCTTGTCCAGGCAGTCCAGCTCGACTATCTCCGGGTCTCCCCATTCCTCCGGGAATCCCCCTCCGAACTCGAGCATGACCACGTAGGGGAATATGTCGTGATAGAAAAAACCACACAGGTTCCCCGCGGAGAGCCCGCTGAGTTCGACCTTTTCTCCTACCTTGTGGCCCGCGGTGCAGGTGCCCTTGACCGCCTTGATGGTCCCGACGATCCGGTAGCCCATCTGCTCTACTTCCGCCATATCCTCTCACCCCCATATCCTCGTCTATATTTATCACCTGTAATATCCGCGCAACCGGTTGATCCGTTATAGCGCTCGCATCCGTCATCGCAACCCCTGCAGGAATTCGAGGATCAAGCGGTTGACCCTATTTGGGCGTTCCATGTGCATGGTGTGGGTGCCTCCTTCAACGACCTCCAGCCTGGCGTTGGGGATGGCCGCCGCGGTGTCCTTGAAGACCTGCAATGGGTCCGGGGTGAGGGAAAGGAACTCGTCGCGGTCGCAGCCGATCACCAACATCGGCGCTTGGATGCGGCCCAACTCCTCCGGGGCGAAGTCCGGCAACTCCGTCCACAGCTTGCGCATCTTGCAGGCGAACTCACCGCCCTTCTCGGGTTCCGTCGTAATCAGGCGGCGTATCGCCCTCATGCCGAGCATGGATAGTGACCGCGGGCGCAGGATGGCGTCGATCTTGCGTTTGGCTTCCTCGCCGTAATTATCCGTGTTGAAGGGCGTGCCCAGGAGCACCATGCTGCGCACCAGCTGGGGGCGCTCGAGCGCTAATGCCAGGCTGGTACAGCCCCCGTCGCTCCACCCCACCAGGTGCACCGGGCCCAACCGAAGACGTTCGATAAGCGCTGCTGTATCCTCGGCCAGCTGGCGGTAGGTAAGGGGACGTATGCCGAGGGTCGTCCGCCCATGCCCACGCGAGTCCATGGCTATGACCCGGTACCTCTGCGCCAACGCGGGTATCTGGCCGACCCAGGTCTCGGAGAACATGAATCCCCCATGCAGGAGGAGCACCGGCTCGCCCCGGCTGTAGCAGTGATAATGGATACTTATATCCCCCGCCTCGATACGGCTCTTGAGATTCTCCGGATGTTCGCGCAGCATCCATAGCCGATACAAAGCGTAGTCGCGCATGAAGGCCAGGCTCATGT
>CAYHAT010000019.1:10366-20508 GCA_964354675.1 uncultured Actinomycetota bacterium
CTCATGCGCGTGGACTGTCTCAACTCATCGACCACCTGGGCGCTCATGTTCCAATATTCAATCCTTATATCGCTAATTGAACCTTAAACAGCAGCCATTCGCCTTGGCTCATAACGCTTCCGCCGGGACTATCAAACCGTACCCGGCCAGCTTCTCGGGCTCGATCAGGTAGCCGAAGGTCTTCTGGACCAGGTAAGGGGCCGCCTTGTTCACCATCCCGGGTAACTCCTCGATGTTGTGACGGCGATGGGCCTCGACGAACTCATCGGGAGTTGCTTCAGGAAAAATGAAGGTGCAGGTGATCTTGGTTCGCTCGTCGGCCTGTTCGATCTCGTTGAGGATGTAGAAGAGGACCTCGCCCTCCGTGTCGATGACGTTTAACATTACCGCGATACTCGTTTTCTTGGGGGGGATAGGAGATGCATCCGCGGCATCCAGGCGAATACGGTAGGCCGCCAGTTTTCCCATGATCTTTTCCCACGCAATATGAGTGGCGCCGGGTCCCGCAACCTTATTTTCCCATTGTAATCCTATATGGGATGGGTGCCACATCAGGTAGGATGCATTGTCGAAGTTGGTTAGATACCATAAAACCATTAGCGGGGAAATACCCTTGAAATCATGCTCTTCCACGAAATGTTTTGTCTTTCCACCGGATTGGTCCCGCCAACGACGCAATTCCACTTCATGATCCGCAGCCTGCAGCCAATCATTTACCGTGATTTCCATGATTACCCTCCTAGCGATAGATCGGCTTCTGCCATCTCCACCAACCAATACGAGTATATTACCTGGTATTCCCCATATCCATCTCACGATGCCTCTATTCTATTGCCTTGTGGGCGGCTTGACGCATCCAAGCCGCGAGTTTCCCCTTTTTCTTTTCCGGCAAGGCAAGAAGGACTAGATGGAAACCTTACAAAGTTCCTTCCTCCATGGCGCGCATGAGCTCCAGGGCCTCCTCATAGCTGCCGCCACAGAAGAGGGGGTCGGGACGGTATGCCGAGCACACCTCAGGTCTCTCGGGCTTTCCCCACAGCCCGCACAGGTTCTCCGCGGTAAGGTGCTCGCACCTCACGCCCGCGGGCTTGTTCAAAGAGGAGATGGACAGGGCGATACAACAGGCCCCACACTTGCGGCATTCCACTGTTGTTTAACTTCCTTTCCGCTCGAGCTGGCTGGGGCTTCCGGGCTACCCACCTTCTACGTACACAGTTTATATACGAGGGGCTTCATTTCAAAGCAGGGTTGTGCGCGGCAGCTCTCGCTTGCATCGCTCGGTTGGGTTAGAACACATGGCTCACATCGGAGATATATTATAATCTAGGTAATAGCTGGTAAACGCTCTCTAGTCGCATCCGAACAATGCCATGGCGTTATGGTCAAGCATCACGGGAGAACGGTGCGAATGGCATCTAGAAAAAGGGCACAGCTTATCGTAGGAGCCGTCTTTACGGCGCTGGCCCTCTTCGTTGTCTTCTTCACGGTCTTTATCATCCTCAGTAGCTTCAAGGACCTCGAGGAGAAGGACGCCGCACATCGCATGGAACAGGTCCAGGAGGCGCTATACGGCCACATCGACGACCTGGACAGCAAGGCAGGCGACTGGTCCATCTGGGATGATACCTACAGGTTCATGGCCGGACAGTACCCCGACTACGTGCAGGTCAACATGCAGGATGTATCTTTCGTCGAACTGGATGTCAACCTGATGCTCTTCGTGGACGGTCGGGGAGGCCTGGTTCTCGCCAAAGCGGTGGACCTCGAGGATGCAAGGGAAGTCACCGTGCCCGCCGACCTCGAGGGGCTGATCTATCCGGGAAGCCCCCTCATCGATTATCCCCACGGCGGCGAGAAGGGCATGTCCGGTCTTATCATGACCTCCCAAGGCCCACTGCTCTTCGCTACCCGGCCCATCCTAACCAGCTTTGGCGAGGGGCCGTCCCGGGGCAGCCTCATCTTCGCACGCTACCTGGACGACGCGGAACTCCAGGAGATCATCGCGGAAACGCGATATTCACTGGCCCTGTATCCCGTTGACGCACCTGACCTGCCGCCTGACTTCCAGGATGCTCTGGGCTCGATGTCTGCAGAGGAATCCATCCTGGTCAAACCGTTGGACAGCGACAGAGTAGCGGTATACACACTTTTGAACGATGCCGATGGAGAGCCTCGATTTGTCATCAGGTTGGACACACCGCGTTCCATCTATAGGCAGGGGGTAAGGTCCATAGCCTATTTCCTGTTCATATCCCTGACCCTGCTCTTGGCCTCCGGTGCGTTCGTCTTCTGGCTTATCGATCGGCTTTTCCGCTCTCAACAGCAGCGCGTGGAGAGCGAGAGGAGATATCTGGCAGTTGTCGAACAGGCCAACGAGGGGATCCTGTTCGTCGATTGTGACAGCCTGCAGATCCTGGATTCCAATCCCGCTATACAGGACATGCTTGGATACAGCGCAAACGAGCTCTTGTACTTGACGCTCTATGACATAAGCACGGGCGAAACCGCGGAGCTCGCTACATGGACCCAGAGTATCATTGCCGGAGAGTCCCCATGGACGGGAGAATTCCAATACAAGCGTAAAGACGGCACCATGGCCTACGTGGAATTGGGCGTCGAACCCATATCTTACGACGAGAGCCAGGTCCTTTCCATCATTGTCCGCGATATCACGGAGCGTAAATATGCCGAGGAAGTACTCAGGAGATCCGAAGAGAGATACCGTAATGTTGCGCAACAATTGCGGGACTTCCTGAGCATCGCGTCACACGAGCTGCGGCATCCCATTTCCATCATCAGGGGTTATGCGGAGGTATTAAACAGGGATATGAGCTCCCTTCCCGAGGAAGCACAGGTAAGGCTCCTCGGAAATATCGATAGGTCCGTTGACCGCCTCACGCAACTCCTCGAGGAACTCCTCGATATGTCCCGTATCGAATCGGGGCGCATGCTGCCCGAGAAAACCGCAGTCGATATCCGCGTTACCCTGCAGAACGTTCTGGAGGAGATGAGAGCGCGAGGCTTCGGCGACCGGTTCGATGTGGCTTTACCCGAGAAAAACAGGACGGTGTTATCGGACCCGGGAATGATCACGCGCGTGATCATAATCCTCCTGGAAAACGCGCTGAAGTTCTCCCCACCGGATCTTCTTGTTGAGATAGCAGTGGAGGAGGGTCATATGGAGATGATGTTCTCCGTCATGGACCGCGGTCCGGGGATACCTCCGGATGCGAAGGAGAAGGTCTTTGAACGTTTTTACCAGGTCGAGGACGCCAAGCACCATTCCAAGCCGGGGTTGGGATTGGGGCTGTATATCGCAAGGGAGATCGTGGAAGCCCAGGGAGGAAAAATATGGTACGAGCCTCGATCCGGAGGAGGATCTATACTGCGTTTCACCATCCCCAAGTAGTACCTATTCCCGGCAGGTAGCCCCGGCCGAAACCCATATTCCAGGTCCGAATAGCCGCAGCGCAAATACCTCGACCATGAAATGGTAGGTCGCCTGTGCATGGGGCGACACTTCTTCAGGCGGCATCCATTCTCACCACCTATGCCCGAATACCTTCGCAACCTAGCCTGAACGCCAGGCGGCCCGTACTTATCGCGAGCATGAGATGGTATTCGGCAGGTTGACTCTAATCCCGCACTGATATATCATTCATAAAAATGACATTATAATCAGTTTTATGACAACCCGTTCCGCTAGCGAAGGCAGTGCAATGGCCAGGGCGAAGATCTCCGATATCAGGCGCCGCGAGATAATCGACGCAGCCTACAAGGTCTTTTCGGACAAGGGCTATCATAAAACGGGCATAGCCGATATCGCAGCCGAGCTCGAGATGGGCCACGGCACCCTGTACCGCTACTTCAAGAACAAGCTAGATATCGCCACCAGCGTGATCGATGATGTGATCGCCAGGGTCACGGAGGTAGTGAGCGCTGAACCTGCACAGGAGATAACCACGATCGATGAATACCGGGAACGCCTGGCGAGGATCGGAAGGCGCTTTTACGACCTGCTCGAGAAGAACCCCGACGCGCACCGCATACTCTTCTACGAATCGCTCAACATCGACGAATCGATAACCCGTAAGGTCAACGATCTCTTCGACCTCTTTGCAGCGATGACGGAGGCGTACCTGCAAAATGGCATCGACAGGGGGTTCTTGAAGCCGGAGACGCACATCCGCGAGGCGGCTTACGCCATAAACGCGATGCTCTTCGAGGCCGCCAGGAGGCTGTCCCTGGCGCAAGAGATAGACGAGGATGCGAAAAAGGCATGGTCCGATACCATCGTCGGCCTTATGCTGGACGGCCTCGCCGTCTAGCCATCGATCGCGAGCGGTGCCGGCTATCAGCTGTAAGGCATAAGCCCTCGCAGGGCAACTACAGGCTCTTGGCTTGATTCGACGTCCTCGAGACCGGTCAGGTCAAAGATAACGGGCGGGCTTCTTAAGATCCCGACCCATGTAGGGCGTATAGGAGCATCGTATCCTGCGGGACTCGAATACGGCATAACCGGATAACACCGGTGGGGGAATGAGAAGGAGGGAACAAATGGTTCAGGTGGATGCGTTCTGGTCTTACGGCATCGGCTCCGCCTTCGCCCTGGCGGCCTTCCGCCAGTTGCGCAAGCTGCGGTTGGAGAACGATGTGAGGCGCTGGAAGCTGGGCTGGAAGGAGCAGCCTACATTGCAGGAGTTGATGGAGGAGGAAGGATGGGAAGAGGCCCCCAGCGGATCCAGTGCCGGGGACGACCTGGAGCTTGGCGGGCTCATGTGCGAGCTGCGCGGCGGCGTTATCACATCGGGTGGAGCTGCCCTTGAGAGACTGAAAGAGATCCAGGGGCTGGCGAAGGAGTGGATGGAAAAGTACAGCGGCGCCGTCAACAACGAGTACTTTATGAAAAACCTCCTCTTCCTGTCCCTGCTCTTCGTGCCCTCGGGGGCGGTGCTGTTGTGGTCCAATCCGAGCTGGGAGACCATGCAGGTTGGAAGGTTCGACACCATCCCGCAGTGGCTGGTGGGCGTCTTCAGCACCACCAACGTCACCCAGGGCATGCTGGCGTTCCTTGTCACCTACAGGCTGATCATGAAAGGCAAATATTACCAGGCTACCCTGCAAACGGTGCTCGCCCACACAGCGTTCTTCTTCATCCTGGTAAATGGCTGGGACAAGACGGGTTACCAGCGTTTCCTCTCCAAGGACCGCGCGGCCTTCGACGACTGGAAGTGGAGCAACGTCTTCGGATGGCTCAACTCCGACGTGATGACGATACTCCTCACCTATGGTGTGGCATTCATGCCGCTGCTCATCGGAGGTATGTACCGCTGGCTGGCGAAAGGCTACCGCAAGGACGAGGAGATCGAGAACCCGCAGGACCGCTACGAGAGGTACCTCGAGATGGCCACCGTCAACACGGACCTTCTCGCCATCGTGTTCGGGGTCACCTTCGCCAATGCCCTCACCGCCCACCTGCTCATCAGGTGGTTCGGCTGGGTAGCGGGAGGGACCGCCGCGGCCGCGGCCATCTACCTGGGCTCGTTGAGCAAATGGGGCGTCGTACCGCGTCTCGCCAAGAGGATACTCAAGGTGAATGATCTCGAGGCCCCGCCGGTCTGGGAACTGGTTGCCTCACAGGTTGCCACCGAACGACCGGCGGTTGCGAGCATCGGAGTCGGAGGGCGCGTATGAAAGTCTTTATCACCGGCTCCACTGGATTCCTCGGTACGTATTTCGCCAGGCGTATGGCTCAGACCGACCACGAGCTCTACTGCCTGGTTAGAAAGACCAGCAAGGTGGACCACCTGAGGGAGATCGGCGCAAACCTGGTGTACGGAGACGTCACCGACAGGCAATCCGTTCTGGAAGGCATGCGGGGCTGCGATTGGGTCGCCCACCTGGCGGGCATCTATTCCTTCTGGGAGCCAGACAAGCGAGTGTTCACCGACGTCAACATCACCGGGACGCGCAACGTCATGGAGAGCGCCCTGGAGGCGGGGGCCTCCAAGGTAGCGCACGTGAGCACCATAGCCGTATACGGCAGGCCGGAGGGAGGATATTTCAACGGCGGAGACGTCTACCGCACCAACCTGCGCAGCGATTACTCCCGCAGCAAGTACGCGGGTGACATGATCTGCTGGGAGCTCTACGAGAAGCAAGGCCTTCCCGTGGTGATGATATACCCCGGCAGCATCCTGGGCGCGGGCGACACCAAGCCCTCGGGCGAATACATAGACAACATCATCGGCCGCAAGCTGTACGTCTCCATCCTCGCCAACTACTTCAACACCTATGTGCACGTCGATGACGTTGCGGAGGCCATCCTGAGAGCGCTGGAGAAGACTGACAACATCGGGGAGAAATACCCGGTGGGCAACTGCGAGATGACCTGGGGGGAGTTGAACAAGCTCATCAGCGAGGTCTCGGGGATACCTGAGCCTGCGATCCATGTCCCGGACCCGCTCCTCACCTACTTCGCGGTGTGGTCCACGTGGTTCGCGGAGTTGTCGAAGCTGCCGCCGCTCCTGGGGCTTTCCATCGGCACCGTCGGCACCATAAAGCAGCATCTCCTTTTCGACGGGGGCAAGGCGGAGAGGGAGTTGGGCATTACCTATGCTCCCATCCTCACGGCCATGCAAGAGAAGGTGGCGGCGCATAAGGCGAGGTCAGGCTAGTTCATTTCCTCCGCGGGATAGGGAGCTAAAGGACTCCCTATCCCTGCGGATGCACCGCTATCGGGTGGTTTAATATCGACGTCGGGTATATAGTCGACATTATAAATGCCAACCGATTCCTCATCGACGAGGTCATCGAGCGTGTTGATCCCAACATCATAGCGCGTGTGCTGGAGGTGGGCTTCAAGAAGATACGCAGCGCCACGGAGGCTTGATATCTCTCGCGCAGGAGAATGGGATCGGGAGCGCATCAGCTGATCTTGGGCGCATGAGCGGGGGAAGAAACACGACTTCAGCTCAGGCGCGATAAACGCGATCATACGCCTGTGGCAGTTGTGCGGTAGGGTAGAATAATGCAGCGGAAAAAAGGCCAGGGGATTACGCCCCTGGCCTGCTTCTTTTCTGGTGAGCCGTCCGGGGCTCGAACCCGGGACACCCGGATTAAAAGTCCGGTGCTCTGCCAACTGAGCTAACGGCCCAAAGACATTATATATCCAGGGGGACGGGTCAAAAAGCGTGATGCTATAATTATCCCGCCATGGAACGCATATTCGAAGCCGAAAGCGTAGTGATAGTCGGAGTATCCGAGCGCCCCGGGAACCTGGGTCTGAATATCCTCCAGAACCTCATCGATTGGGGATACAAGGGCAAGATATACTGCGTCAACCCCAAGGGCGGGGAGGCTCTCGGCTACCATCTTTATACCTCGGTGAAGGAGGTCCCGGAGACGGTGGACCTGGGGGTGATCATCGTTCCCGCCCCCGCCGTACCGGGCGTCGTGGAGGAATGCGGGAGCAAGGGGATAACCCGCCTGGCCATCCCTTCCGGGGGATTCGAGGAGTTCGGGGGAGGCGGGAGCCGCGCCCGGGATGCGTTGGTCGCAGCGGCCCGCCGCCACGCTGTACGTTTCGTGGGCCCCAACTGCCTGACGGTCATCAACGCCCATACCGGCCTCTGCCTGCCGTTCGTCCCCCTGCCTGTCGACCTCCCGCGGGGTGGGGTAAGCATAGTGGCGCAGAGCGGAGGGATCGGGTTGGACTTCCTGGCGCGCCTGAAGGACGAGAACACCGGTTTTGCCAAGTTCGTGAGCATCGGCAACAAGACCGACCTGGACGAGGCGGACTACCTGGAGTATCTAGGAGGCGACCCCGATACCGAGGTCATCTGCATGTACCTCGAGGACGTGGCGCGGGGCCGGGAGCTCCTGGAGGCGGCGCGGGGAACAGAGAAGCCCATCCTGGCCTACAAGGCTAACGTGGAGTCTCTGACCAGGGAGAGCGCCCAGTCCCATACTGCCGCCCTGGCCAACGACGATGCGGTACTGGAAGGGGCTTTCAGGCAGGCGGGGATAATCCGCGTGCAGCGCCTGGCGCAACTGGCGGGGTATGCCAAGGTGTTCTCACTTCCGCCCTTGCGCGGGAACCGTATTGCCCTGGTATCCCCGACCGGAGGGATATTGGTACTGGCCTCGGACCAGTGCGCCCGCCGGGGCTTTGAGTTCCCCAGCCTGCCCGATTCGCTCGTCGATGACATAAGGGAGCACCTGAGGGCCGGAGTCATCAACATCTCCAACCCGGTGGATCTGGGGGACGTGCACGACGCCGATGCGCGAGTATACATCATCGACCGCTTGCTCGGGCAGGATTTCATCGACGGGGTGATCATGCTCCTCATCGCCCGTCTGTCCGCCGGCGATATTATGACCGGGAATATCCGCAGCCTGCAGAAGAACATCCTTCCCGACCTGGGAGCCCTCATCCATAAGCATAACAAGCCACTCGTGTTCAGCCTGTTGGCTACAAGCGAGGTCCGTGTAGGCGCTCGCCGCATGGTGGATTTCCCCATCTTCGACGATGTGGAGGAGGCGGTGGACGCCGCCGCCGTTCTGCGCGACCACAGCCTGCGCGCCGAGCGTTGAAGGTAGTGCCTGGGGACAATGGGAAACGCGGGCTTTCGTGAGGACTTTTCACGTTCCCGGCCGCCCTCCCGAGAGGAGTGCCCTTGAGTAAGACGCGAGAAAAGCTCTATTACGGCTGGGTGGTGGTGGGCGTGGCCTTCATGGTCATGTTCGTGAACTACGGCGTGCGCTCCACCCAGACCGTGCTCATCAAGGGGTTCTCGGAGGAGTTGGATATCGGCCGTGCCGCCGCCTCCCTCCCCTTCACGGTGAGCGTGCTGGTCTATGCTTTCCTGGCGCCGCTCACGGGCAGGCTGGTGGACCGTTACGGCCCGCGCTGGGTGATGGTGGGGGGAGCGCTCATCTCCGGAGTGGGCCTGTGGATGTGCTCGCGCGTGAACAGCCTCTTCGCGCTGGTGTTCTTCTTCGGTATCGTCTTCGGCATCGGGGGGAACGGCATCGGGCTCGTGCCCTCCAACACCTCGGTAGCCATGTGGTTCCGCCGCCGCCTGGGCCTGGCCCTGGGAATAGCCACCATGGGCATAGGTTTCGGGACCATGATCCTTCCCCGCCTCACCGGCGCGGTGCAGTCGCAGTTGGACTGGAGAGCAGCATTTCAGTTCCTGGGCTACGTGGCGCTCGCACTGATCATACCCGCCCTCTTCTTCCTGCGGGGGAAGAGGACCCCGTCGGACGACGAGGGGGAGGCCGCCAGCGGCGCGCAGCCCCGTGACGCGTACCTTCCGGGCGGCCTCACCCTCAAGGAAGCCATGCGCACCTCTTCCTTCTGGCTGCTCTTCATGGGCTTCGTGCTAATCGTCATCGCACTCTACGGCGTAATGGTCCACCAGGTGCCGTACGCCACGGACCAGGGCATCGCCAAGGGTTGGGCGGAATGGTCGATAGTGGTATACGGGGCTACTTCCATTGCGGGGAGGCTATTCTTCGGGCGGCTCTCGGACCGCACGCGCGAGAAGAAGAACGCGCTCTATCCCGCCTGCGTCATCCTGCTGGTGAGCATAAGCATCCTCATCTTCGTGCGCGAGGTCTGGTCCCTCATGGTCTTCGCCGCCGTATTCGGCTTCGGCTTCGCGGCGTATGGTCCGGTCATACCGGCGGTATGCGCGGAGGTCTTCGGCAAAGCCAACATGGGGGCGATATTCGGGGCGGTCACCACGGGCGGGGCGTTGGGGGGGGCGGCCGGGCCTGTGGTCACCGGGTTCATCTTCGACCAGTCGGGCAATTACATCGGGGCATGGATACTGGCCCTCGCATGCGTGGCGGTGTCCACCATCCTCTTTGCGCGCGTGCGCATCCTCTGGAAAGAGTAGGGAAAGGGGCCGTGTCTTCGATCTTCGGTTTTCAAGCAAGCTTGAAAACCGAAGATCGAAGACACGGCCCCTGGCCTACAGATATTCCTGCGGGTCGATGCCCAGCAACTCGGGGTGGATGGCCTCCAGGATCGCCTGCCCCGTCTCCCCGATCTTTTCCTTCAAGGAAACGAGGTCGACGATGCGGGGTTCGACCTCGCCTCCCTCCGGGTCGCGGATCACCTTCACCCGCGGCCA
>CAYHAT010000020.1:0-19916 GCA_964354675.1 uncultured Actinomycetota bacterium
GACCTCATGATCCTGGACATCATCATGCCCAAGATGGACGGCATGGAGGTCTGCCGCCGCCTGCGCGACGAGACAGCAGCCCCTATCGTCTTCCTCACCGCCAAGGACGATATCACCGACCTGGTGAGCGGGCTGGCCATCGGCGGCGACGACTATATCACCAAGCCCTTCAAGGGGGCGGAGCTCATCGCCCGCGTGAAGGCCGCTCTACGCCGCGCGGACATGGTGCGGGATTCCACCGAGAAGGAGGAATACGTCTCCATCGGGGGCCTGGAGATCGACCGCAAGCGGCGTGAGATATCTCTGGACGGCCAGCCGGTGGACCTGACCCAGACCGAGTTCGACCTCCTGTGGCTCCTGGCCAGCCACCGCGGCACGGTCTATTCGCGCAAGGATATCGTCAAGGCCCTCTGGGGCTACGAGGACCCGGGCATCTCGCGCACCATCGACACCCACGTGGCCCGGCTGCGCAAGAAGATCGAGCGCGACTCCTCCAGCCCCGAGTTCATCAAGACCGTGACCGGTGTGGGCTACAAGTTCTTCTGAGCCGTATATGTCGATATAATCCGGGTCAAGGTTTTATTGCTATTTGGATTTTGTTAATATAACTAATTGCGATGGGCGTTTAGCTCAGCGGGAGAGCGCTGCCTTCACACGGCAGAGGTCATGGGTTCAAATCCCTTAACGCCCACCAATAACCAGGGCCCTCGTGGCCCTTTTTGATTCGATTGAATCGACCTCAGCGAGGACGACCAGTGGCGTAAGGTCTTCCAGGGTCCTTAACGCCTACCAGAGCAATAGAAGCTGGGCTCAGAGTCCGGCTTTTCTGTTATTTCCCATGGCCTGACCACTGCGTGGCGAGAGCGGCTCGTCTCCCAGAACCCCTGGAATAAAGAAGTTCTTGACATACCATCTGATATCATCGGGATCCTCAGATTCGCCGATGAGCGTAATGCCAGCCAGCAGTTGAATGATCGTCATCAGGAAATGTTCACCAATTATCGCCGGGTCAATGCCTTCACGGGCTTCGTGGAGCATGCTCTGTGGGATGCCCTTCGCGAGTTCTACCGCCCAGGCCCGCGCAACCTCCCTGATCTGCGAATTGGAGAACGTGCCGAGATTCTCCCTCCCATACCGCACCTGTTTGAGGATCTCCGTCATCGTCGGCTCTTCACGGATCATCTGTATGGTAAGGACTGCAGCTTCCGCGAGGAGTTCGGACCCGCTGGGGCAGGAAGCAAGCATGTCGAGGAACAGCGGGAAGCGGCGATTTACAGTGCGGGCCACAACGGCGTTGAAAACTCCTTCGCGGCCTGCAAAGAACCTATAGACGTTGGACCTTGAGCACCCTGTTTCCTGAGCGATGTCGGCGATCGACGTCTTGGAGAACCCATAGCGCCCGAAGCATCGTTCGGCAGCGTCCAGGATAAGCTCTCTCGCGTCTGCGGGGCTCATGCCGCCTCCACTCGGTCGCCCCTGCCCGCGGCCGGCAGGGGCATCTGTCGCAGGCAAGTCCCGTTTCAATACATGTGCCATGCGTTCCCCCGCGAAATATCTACCGCGAACCAAAGGGCTATCGGTCTGCGGCCAAACAGGCGTAAGGAGGTAAAGCCGAGGAAGACGCCGGGGGCGACCTCGCGGAGCTCATCCCAGCACAGCCGCTCATACCATGGGTTGCGTTTCACGTTGTAGTCGATGATCACAGAAGGTTTCCCATCGATAACCGAATTCCCGAGGCGCGTTTCGAAAGGAAAAATGGTCAGGATCGGTCCTATCGCGATGCGATTCCAGCCACAGCCCTTGGTATCGGACTCAGACCTGAAACTCTTGCCATGCCACGGGAAGGTCGGCTTCTCTGCATAACGCCTGAGCCACTGGTGGAACCTGCTTCTCGTGAGCATGTTCAGGCTTATACCAAGCCCGCGTGGGTCCCCGTCGAACACTCGCAGCGTTTCTGGCGCTGTGCCGTTCTTGAAGCGGCCGAGGAGCTGGTCAGGTCTGAGGTCTCTCAGCTCCGCTGCATGGTCCTTCATGGCATCCAGATCCGGCTCTGTTGCAGTAGCTGATCCTGCCATCAACCTCACCCCCAAAGTCAAAGACGATAAATATAACGCTTTCCGTTAATATTATATTAAATAGGTTAAGCGCCTGTCGAGCTCGATTAAGATCGGGACGCATTGAAGGACCTATCAGAAAGGGCCAGAATCCGCGTTTCAATACCTGATTGTCTGTGGGAATTCAGTGATTTCACTGTCCGTATACCGACTAAAGTTGCTTCTTGGCTGTTATTTGTACTCGATTTGTAATATAGCCTCTTTCAGGACGATAAGTGGGGTAAGGTCTTCCAGGGGCCATAACGCCCGCCAGAAACAAGGGCCCCCGCGGACCGCTTTCTAATTTGGATTGGATCGCTTGTTGTCGCTCTGTTATGTAAAAATGCGCCGATTATGTAATTGCATCAACCGGGATATTGTAAGACCCCATTATGGAAAGCAATGATGCCATCTTTTCTTCCCATTGCGAACTGCTTAACATGGCGTATTCCGGCATCTGATAATCCATGCCCAGGGAAACATACTTCTCCTCCCCCAGACGGCGGTAGGGCAGCAACTGTACCTGTAAGACCTTGTTGTGGAGCCTGTTGACGATGAACTCGGCGGTAGACCTTATGTTGGGCTCATCGTCGTTGAATCCGGGGACGACCGGAATCCGGAGTATGAGCGGCTTTCCCATCGATATCGTTGCCTCAATGTTTCCCAGAATACGGTCGTTGCCGACGCCGGTGCATCCGCGGTGCCTGGTCACGTCCATGTGCTTGATGTCCGCTATAACCAGGTCCGTATACGGATAGACAAGCTCCAGGACATCGGTCTGGCAGAGCAGCGTTGACTCCAGGCATCTGTGAACCCCATGTTTCCCGCACTGCTTCAATATCTCCAGTACAAACTGCCATTGCAGCAGCGCTTCGCCCCCGGACAGGGTCACCCCTCCCCCTGATTTCTCGTAGAAGGAGACATCGGACAGCACTTCCTTCATGACGTCATCAACCGACAGCCGCTTTCCCCAGACGATGAGGGCATTAGCCGGGCAGGCATCCGCGCATTCCAGACAGCCGGTGCAGATATCTCGTTCAATGCCCGCGATCTGACCTCCTTTTCGGAGGAAGACGCCCTGGTCGCACACCGGGCATGCTGCAAGGCAGTAACCGCACTTGTCGATGCCGATACAACGGGACGAATAGACGCCGACTTCCGGTTTGGTGCTCAGACTTTCCGGGTTGCTGCACCACCTGCATCTCAACGGACAGCCTTTGAGGAAGACCTCGGTCCTTATCCCCGGTCCGTCGTGTATCGTGAAATGCTGGATGTTAGAGACGATGCCTTCGGTCACCATCAGCAAGCCTTCATGTCAGCCCACCAGGGCCTCCCGTCGACAGGCTGCCCAATCAGAAGGAGAGCTCGGTCCGGCCTATGATGTCGTATTGCAGTGGTTTGCTCAGTTCTACGAAATAGGCGCTGTAGCCCGCCACCCGCACAAGAAGGTCCTTGTAGTTCTCGGGGTGGGCCAGTGCATCTTCCAGGGTCTCGCGGCTGAGAATATTGAACTGGCTGTGCATCCCCTTGCGCTCGAAGTATACGTCCATCAGGGCGATGAGGTTGTCCCGCCCCGCATCACCGGCGACGCAGGCAGGCGTGAATTTCCAGTTGAGCAGCGTGCCGTTGCCCGCCCGGACATGGTCCAGCTTTGACGCCGACATGGCGATCGCGGTCGGCCCCTTGATGTCGTGCGAACCGGCCTTCGTGTGGACCGGTCCGATGCAGTCCGATACCGGTTCCAGCGCTTTTCTCCCGTCGATCGAGGCCCACTGGAACAAACCGAGAGCGACGTTGGCGGACACCGAGTATACGCCGGGCAGGTACTTTCCTCCGCGGGCATTCGGCCGGTTCTCCACGTACTTGCAGTAGGTGTCCGCGCCGAACCTCGCCAGCTCGTCTGCATAGTCGTCGTCGTTGCCGTAATGGTGTACCTTGTCGCTGTTCACCAGGGCGTAGAGGGCCTCATGGCCGTTCCAGTTGTTCTCGCAGGCATCGAGCAGTTCCTTCCCGGTGGCCTTCTTCTCCTCGAAAACGAGTTGCTTGATAGTGGAGAGCCCGTCCGCGACGGTCCCCACACCGACCGCCTGCGGCCCGGTGAAATTGTAGATGGCCCCGCCCGCGGTGGCATCGATGCCCCTCTCGGTACAGTCGTCTATCAGCAATGAGAGATAGGGCAGCGGCTTCATCTCCTGGTGCGTCAGGTCCATGATCTCGGTTCCCGCGATCATCTGGTCCACCCAGTACTTCATCTGTCTGTCGTAGGATTCAAGCACCTCTTCGAAGGACCCGAATTCAGCCAGGCTTCCCGTCTCCAGGCCGAGCCGCTTGCCGGCACCGGCGCAGACGTCCCAGCGTGCACAGTAAGCCCCGCACCCGATGCAGCGGCCGTTGTTGAGCGCCAGCTCAAGGACCTTCGCGATGCTGAAATAGGCCGAATCGTGCCAGCCGTATTCCTTGCCGCCGGCATCGATCTCCACGCAGCCCACCACGTGGTAGTTGCGGGAGTCTTCCTCCGTGCGGCCAGCGATAAGCGATGCGGGGATCGCCGCTTCGTCGTTGAACAGCTTGGGCTGGCCGGTACCTATGCGGATCGTATTGATGGCCTTGACTTTGAATTCCCAGGGGGTGTTCTTGTGAAAGCGAACGGCTAACCAAGGGGTCCCCAACCTCGTATGCGCATGGGCATCGAGCACCATGTAGCTCAGATCATTGGTGGCATCGTTTCCGTCCCTGTCTATGCCCCCCACCGTCAGGCTGTCACCGCCCATGCCCCGGCCCGAGTTGGGGATCACCGTCATGCGGTCTCTGAGCTTGGTCCACCACAGCTCCTTGATGAAGGCGATCTCTAGGAGCTCCTGTATCGATTCCTTCGTGGCCCGGCCGGCCGCGATGTCGGCGGAATAGAAGGGATACATGTACTGGTCGAATCGGCCGAAGGAGACGGAGTGGCCATTGGACTCGATGAGGATGATCGTCGTCGCCATGAACCAGAGCTGCAGCGCTTCCCAGAAGGTGCGGGGCGGGTTCTCAGACACCCAGGAGCAGTTCTCGGCGATCTGCAACAGGTCCGCTTTCCAGCCAGGATCGCTTTCCCGCTCCGCCATCTGCCTGGCCAGGGCTGCATAGCGCTTCAGGTAGATCCCGGCCGCGTCAAGGGCGATAAGCTCGGCCTGGTGGAACTCCCTCTTCTTCAAGTCCTCCGGCAAGGTTGGGTCCAGGGATTCCAGCTTCTCCTCTACCAGCTTCTTCATCCCGCCGTATCCAAGCTTAAACAGCTTTTCGTAGTTGGCCTGAAGGTGGCCGACACCTCCAAACATATATAGATTGAGCAGATAAAGCCCTTTACCGAGGTTGCTGCCCTTGGTCTCGTCCTCGGAAAGACGTGAGGTGATAGCTTCCTCGATGGTGTTGCCCTTCCAGAATTCATGGATCGACTGCAGCTTCTTCTCAGATTCCTTGGACAACAGGTAAACGTCGTGGATCCTGTCCTTGAAGGGGTGGTTCTTCATCTCATCGACGACCCAGTTGAACGAGAACTCGGGGAAGATGGGGGCGGACTTGATGGGAGCGGCCATCTCGCCTACTATGAGCTCATCTTTGGAAATATGGATGGATACGTTCTCGAGGACGTGGCGCAACGCTTCCGCGACCTTGATGATCTGGGGCCTGTCCCGGAATTCCTTGTAGGCCTCCGTCACAAGGCAGGCCCGTTCGTGATCGATCGTGAACTCGGTATCGCGTGCATACCTTCGAAAGCGGTTCACCCTCGGAAAGGGAGACGGGTTGTCATTCATTCCTGACTCGCCCACCGCCCAGACCTTGTCAAAGGGCTCGAGACCGATGGGCTGCTCATCGATCCCCGCAATCGTTGTTTCCATCTCTAACCTCCTCTACTAACGCCTGCTCTTCTGCGATAGAATCTCCGGCTATGCCTTACCCATCATGATGTCCAGCGCCCTGGAGAACCACAGAAACTCCTTGAGGTCCCCCTCCACCTGGAGTTTCTCTTCCGTCAGAGCGGCAATGGACGCCTCGTCGTTTCCCGAGGTCATCACCCTGAAGGCCGTGTCCTCGTCACACCACACCATGGCTGCGTCGCAGCCGCTGTGGATATCCCCGCAGGACGAGATCTTCCCCCGGTCGAAGATGTACTGCCTGCCTTTCTCCCCCTCACTGGTCTTGATGGTGATCCTCAACTGCTTTGTTTGAATGAAGTCCTTGAAACGGATGTCCTTCTTAGCGGCCTTGCTCATTTTCATGTACAGAGCTAGAAGTAGAAGCTTGAATTTCATTTGCACCTCCTCCTATTACCGATGCCTTTCCGAAGTGGGGGAATGATTGCCGTATATAAAGTAACATAGTTACTTTTATTTGTAAAGAGCTTCTGTTAGGATATTTCGGGAGAAGCCCGGATGAGGAGAAGAGGTCTATCGTGCCCAGGAAACAGAGGCCCCCGGAGGAGATAGAAGCGGTAAAAAGCCGGATTCTGGAGGAAGCGCTCGCGCTTATTACGGAATTCGGCTATGAGGGATTCACCATGCGGAAGCTGGGGATCCGCATGGGCATGGCGGCGAAGACCACCTACAACTATTTCGCGAACAAGGACGAGATATACCTGCACGTTCTCACCCAGGGATTCCAGCTCGTTTATGAGGACCTGAAAGCCGTATACGATAGATTCGACGATCCCCTGGACAGGCTGAGGGGCCTGTGCCATGCCGTGGTCGATTTCGCCGTTACCAGGTCGAACTACTACGACATCATGATGACCTGGTACGTACCGAAGTATAACGACTATGTCGGTACGCCCCTTGAAGCGATCGCATATCGTGAACTGCAGACCGCACTGAAATCCGCTGAACTCTTCATCAAGGTCATAGAAGAGATAGCCGATGTCCACGGGAACCTGCGTAAAGAAGACGCGCGCCTGGATTTCATCCGGCTATTGACGGGGCTTCATGGCATTGTTGCCCTTTACAACAATACGATATTGGACTACCTGCACGATGACCCTGCCTCGATCCTGGATGCGTTGACAGATAGCCTGATCTCCAATTACATGCCCTCCGAGGAGCGCGGAAAGGTAACTTGAAGAGATACCACTGATATTGGCGGCGGAAGATGGGTTCGAATCCCTGGTCCTTACGGCTCAACGGTTTACTGGGCCGCCGCTCTTCTCCAAGGGCCACTTCATGCTCGATCGCAGAAACGTACGGCTTCTATACCGCCTCCTTGAGGCTGATAAGTGGGGCAAGGTCTTCCAAGGGCCTTAACGCCCACCAATCTTAAGGGCCATTATGGCCCTTTTCTTTGGGTCGAATCGCGGACATATCATTCTAATATGGGGGAGAGATCAAAGGTGGTTTATACACGGGTTGAAAAATCCCTATAATAGACTCCGTCGCGTGACACTATAAGGGAGGTACACATGTCTGATAACTGGACGAAGGCGGCCGCAGCCATGGTTGCAGCTGGGCCGATCCCTATGCCCGTAACCGAAACGCTGCTCGAGCTGCTGCAAACCATCATGGACGAGGAGGAAGCCGGCTTTATCCATATATTCACCAAGCCTTCGTTGAATATGGAGGAGATAAAGGAGCGCTGCGACCTGGACGACATCTCCCTGAACGCCATGATGGATGGGCTGTTGCATAAAGGGGCCATCATGGTCACCACCAGCAGGAGTACGGGAATAGACGTGTACACGCTCATGCCGCCTTTCCCCGGTCTTTTCGAGCTGACCATGGTGCGGGGAGAGACGGGTGAAAAGGAGAAGAAACTCGCAGTTCTGTTCGAGAAGTTGTTCGAGGAACTGGCACAGATGATACAGGCCAACTATGACAATGTCATCGAAGTGTTCAAGACCATACCCCCCATAACACGGGTGGTCCCCGTCGAATGTGAAGTCGACATGAAACAGGACAGTGTCATGCCCTACGAGGACGCCCAGAAGATCGTCGATAAATTCGATACCTTCGCCGTCAGTTACTGCTATTGTCGCCACCACAAAGATCTACTCGGCAAGCCCTGTCAGACAACAGACCAGAAGGTCAACTGCCTGACTTTCGGGCGATCGGCCAGGTTTATGATCGATTACCAATTCGGGAAAGAGATTTCCAGAGAGGAAACCAAACGTATCCTGAAGGAATGCGAGGAAGTGGGCCTGGTTCACAAGTTCTTTCACGAAAAAAATGACCTGGAGAGGAACGAGTTCGCTATCTGCAACTGCTGCAAGTGCTGCTGCGGCACCTTTGAGCTCTATTATCGCGGAGCTGCCCCCATGACAACCTACACTTCGTACCGGGCCAGGACCGATGAGGAACTGTGCAACGGTTGTGAGGTGTGTGTCGATATGTGTCCGATGGAGGCCATCGAACTGGTCGACGATGTCGCCCGCATCAACGATGAGAAGTGCATCGGGTGCGGCGTTTGCGCCTATCACTGTTCGAGTGATGCCATGACGCTGGAACGGACCGGGATCAGGGAGGTTTTCGTTCCCCCTCCACGCCTAGGATAGGGTTTCACGCCTTAATCGGCGGCCGATCCACGCCCATCGTTATTCCTAAACGGGTCCGGGCGTCATCTTCAGGCATACGGCGGGGCTTTCGGGCAGCTGGCGGTCCAAGCGCACGGTTATCCCGCTGCCTGCCTGCTCCCAAGCGAGCGGTTCGTCGTGACCCAGCAGCTCGACCCGCATTCCCTCGGCAGCCTGCAAGGACTCGATGGTGACCTCCGGGCCTTGAGGTGTTTCCATCAGGATCGCGAACAGAGAGCCCGGCTTGCTTGTGAAACGCACTTCTGTCCCCTCGGCCGTCCGCCCTTCGGCCCTCTTCCACGGCCGCGTTCCATAGATCGCATCACCATTGACCGAGAGCCATGCGCCGACCCCTTTGATCCTGTCGACCTGGACCTCGGGGATCTCGCCCCCGGGCTTCGGCCCCACGTTTAACAAGAGGTTGCCGTTCTTGCTCACGATGTCTATTAGAAGCCGCACCAGCTCGTACACGCTGAGGAAATCATCCGGCTGCTCCTGCCTGTTGTACCCGAATGACTTGCCGATCCCCCTCACGCACTCCCACTTCTCCTCGCTCACTTCAGACTTACTCGTGTACTCGGGTGTTACGAAATCGTAGTGCACACCGGGTGGACTTGTCTGCCCTTGCAGCCAGAGTCTCTTGGCGTACCAGTTGGTCGCCTGCCTGATGCCCGGTATATGAACGAGAGCCCTTGTGAACCCGCTGATCTGCCCCCACCGCTCATTTACGACCCCGTCCGGTGTCTTGTTGTAGAAATACGCGAATATCTCGTTGATGCTCACGCCGTCCGGGTAACCGATGTCGCTCCACAGTACCGAGGGATCGTACCTGTCTATCAGCTCGTACCAGTGCGAGTTCGCATATGCGCGGTACTCATTGGACCTGGGGACCCGGACGAGGCTCATCGCGAGGTCCGTTATCGGCTTTGCGGTGAAGGTCCAGTCGTAAGGACTCGAGTAGTAGAAGCCCATCCGCATCCCCCGTGCTTTGACCTCATCGGTCAGCTCTGCCACGACGTTCCTCGCTGCGTGCAGGCCGGGCTTCATCGGGTTGAGGTGCTCGCTCGGCCAGAGAAGGAAGCCGTCGTGGTGCTTGGTGACCAGCACGACGTATTCGGCTCCCACCTGCTTGAACAGGTCGGCCCAGCCCGCAGGGTCCCAGGCGTCGAGGACCGCGTTAAAGTCTTTCGCGAACCCGTAATAATCGAAGCCCGCGCCATAAGTCTTCACGTGGTGTTCGCAGGCGGGGCTTCCCTTGATCCTCAGGGAGTTCAGGTACCATTCGGAGTACGGTTGGTTGGCGAACATCGCCTTTGCGCCTTCGTTCCTGAGGATATCCATTATGTCGCCCTTGTCCATCGGGGCGAATGCAGGCACGCAAGATAGCGACCAGTGGATGAATATCCCGAACTTCGCGTCGTGATACCACTCGGGGACAGGGTGCTTATCGACAGATCCCTTCGTCGGCTGGTATTCCATGATGACCTCTGTTATCAGATCTCGGCTGAGGGCACGCCCACATCTCAATTATACAGCGCGACAAGTCAACCTTAGCTAGCTGATGATGCGTTCTTCTAAGTCGATAAAAGCTATGGGTCTATTGACTGCCATGGTGAAGATCATTAGCTTCGGCTTCTTTGCGAAGTGATCACCGGCTCGGTCAGGTAGGCGGGTTCTCCCACATCAGCGAGAGGATGTCCGCCTCGTCCAGCCTGCAACCCTCCAGGACACGTGCCGCGGTGCGGTTCAGTTCACGGGGAAGGGAGAAAGCCACGTAAGAGATCTGCCCCTTCTCCAAAGCCAGGTGGCAGCAGGTCTCCCCCTCGGGACCCTCGCAGCGCCCGAATCCCTCACCCCGCCCCCCACGGCCCCTCTTAACCTGCAATGGGCCGTCGGGCAGGTCCTCCAGGATACGCTGTACGGTTCCCAGGGAGGAGGCGACCTCCCCGGCCTTCAGCGCCAGCATGCGGCGGAACATCCCGGCGTCTTTCGGAGCTTCGGCACCCTCCCATGCCACGACGGGATAGACGCCAGGTTCCTCTTTTCTCACGTCCACATCGAGGCCGACCGCCCTGGCCAGCGGTCCGACCCAACCGCTGCTTTCCGCCTCCCCGGGCAGGCGGCGGAGTCTCTTTTCGGTCCACCTGGGAACGGGCAGCGACTCTATGCGGGGCGATAACTCCCCCCACTTGGCCGCTGCGGTGGCCGACTTTTCTGCATAGACCGTTGCCCCCGCGAGGGGGAAGTCCTCTTTCACCCCCCCGGGGATGGTCCATCCCCTTCCCAGGGGATCGCCCAGCCATTCCTCCATCGCCTCCTCCAGCTCACGGCGCAAGCCCTCGCTTTTCGCGACGGCACGTTGCCTCTGGAGGACAGCGGCGGCGGCGCCTATCCACGCCAGGTGGCTTTGAGCTCTCGCCGACTCCATGAGCACGGTGCGCAGGGCAAGTGCTGCCGCAGGGACCTTTATCCCCCGTGCATCCTCCAGGGCCTGCACGAAGACGTTGGACAGGGGGATGCCCTCCGCTCCCCTTTCCTTCTCCAGGAGAGAGCCGGCCTGCCCCGCCTTGCTACCGCAGAGCACGATCTGGGGATAATCCCTCCATGACTCGTAGACCCGCAGAACCCGGCCTCCTTCCACCCCTAAAAGGATGCCCGGGCGCGCGGGCAAGACCGCTGATCCGCCTTCTTCCTGGCTGCTCCGCTCCTCGCCCTGCAGCAGTTCGATCCACCTGGAAACGTTGGGGAAATACCTGGCTGCCTCGGAAAGCAGGCTCTTCCCCCCGCCGGCCCTCAGGTGCAGGGTCTCGCGGTCCCGGGGGTTGAAGAAGTGCAGGGTCTCGCCTTCGCCCGGCCCGAGGTCGACCATGACCAGGCGCAGCCCCTGGTCCGCCAGGAACTCCAGGCGGGCGCGGTGGTCCCCTCCGACGTCCTCCAGCCACACCCGCCGCATCGGCTCCACCCGCGACCAGTCGACACCTTCCCGGGGCAGCAGGTCCAGCTGCCCGCTCTCCGGTCGCACGCCGTTCCCACTCATGTTATCATCCATTTATTACCATTATTTCCTTTCCTTACTTTATACCCAGGTAAACCATGATCGCGATCCATGCCAGGTAGATAAAGGCTTCGCCCAATACCACGGCGGACCTGAACTTCCTTTTCTCCAGCAGCGGATATGGGAAGGAAATCTTCCGCGGCAGTAGCGGCAACGAGCGGATGACGCGTACCTCCCCTGCACGGGCCTCTCCCCTGCGATGGATCCAGGCGGAAGCGATGATCACGGCAAGACCGGCACAGATCAGCACCGCCCATCCCAGGGTAGTCCAGGAAGTGAAGGGTATATCCAGGGGAAGGCCGTACTCGCGCATCAACAGATCGACCATGGCACCCGGATAAAGCCCGACCGCAGCGCAGAAGGCAACCAGCAGGATACCGGCTGCGAAGGCCGGTTTCGCCAGCGCCTGCTCCTCTTCACCCCGCGGCAGGAAAAACGAGACGGTCCCCATGACCAGCGCACCCGCGAAGAGTACGGGTACAGCCGCCAGGAAGATCACCGTCACCCCTCCCGCGAACTCCCCCGCCATCACTCCGAACCCCATCCACAGCCAGGTAAAGCCGGCCAGCGGTGGCAGGCCCATGAGAGACGCACCTCCCAACACCCTGGCCCAGTCCATCCCGAAACCACCTTCACTTCCCAGTTCCACCAATGCCAGCGCGGGCACGACAGCCCACAGACCAATACGGATCGCCGCCGCAGCCGCTTGTCCACCTGGCGCTGCGACCAGGGCTATCCCGGCGCCGCAGGCGGCGCAGAGCAATCCCCAACCCTCCTCCCTCCGGGAGGTATGAAGCAACTCGCGCACTACCTCGATCAGGGTTGCGGCGGCGATCCCGAGGCATACCCATACCCACACCCCGTCCCACACGAAGAAAAGACGGCTGACCGAGAAGAGCAGGAATGTCCCCAGGGTGAGGTCCACGGCCAGGAGGTGCATCAGGCGCAGGTCCTTTCCTCCCTGCGATATGCCGGCCATCCAGCGATGCAGCGGGATGCACCCCAGGCGCAGGAGGGCCGCTGCGAGCATGAGGGCGCAGGAAGCCGCAAGCGTACCGGAGGGCTCCAGGGAGGTGGCCGGCAGGAACAGCCCCCGGGTAGGGTCGGAGAGATAGAGAAGGAGCACTCCCAGCGCCAGGCACAGGTCAGCCAGCCCCAGGGGCAAGAGGTAAGGCAACAGGCGCCCTGCTTTCCTCCCCTGCAGGACGGCGGCGCCCGCCATGCACCATGTCGCCAGGGTGAACAGACCAGCCAGGAGAAAAAGGTGGTCGCTCATGACGGCCGCCAGGGCGGCGGCCAGGCCGAAACAGGCCAGCGCCGACGCGGCGTTCTCCCGCTTCCCCGCCGCTCCCCTTATCTGCGCTGCCCAGAGCAGCAGTGGAGAAACCAAGGCCAGGGGGAAGAGAAATGATATGCCGGTCGGGGAGATGCCGAACTGCCAGACGGAAAAAGTGTCCGGGCCGACGTAATGATCCCAGAAGCGGTAGGCGAGAAAGGCCAGTGTCGGGATGGAGAGGGTGTAGAGGACCAGGGCCGCCCACCGCAAGCTTTTGAAACGCATGGCGGCAAGGAAGATGAGGCCCACCGCGGCCGCGGCAAAGGGCAATGCGGGAAGTATATATACGGCTTTCATGCGCCTTTACCGCATCCCTCTGTCCTCATGTAGACCTTATGCATCTTCTGCCTCATCGATTCAGGCAGCCGCCGCGATGGCAAGAGCCAAGGAGAGCAGCGCGAACAGCGGGGCCGCGCCCTGCAGCTTCCTCAGGAAGACGCGGTCGTAGCCATCGAGCCAGGCTCGCACGACGGTGAAGAACACCGCCGTTCCCAGGGCCGCCGCCGACCACAGGAGCATCCCCATCCCTCCTTCCCAGGGATAGCCCAGGAAGATCGCGACGAAGAACAGGAGGCTTACCGCCCTCTGTGACCCTTCCGCCGCGAGGCAGTAGAACCCCTTCAGTTGGCCCGTCTCCCCTGCCTCATACCGTACGCCGCAAGCGGAGTGTCCGAGCAGGAACACGAAGAAGGCTATGGCGGCGCAGACCAGGGAGGCAAGGATGAGAGCGAAGTCCACGCCGCTCCACAACTGTACGGCGTTGAACGCGCCCTCACCCCTGAAGGTCTCGAGCCCGGGAGAGAACACCGCGGGAAAGCGGAGGGATATGCTCAATATGACGCAAGCGAGGGCCGCCAGCCTGAAGAACGCGGTGCGGAAGAGCAGGGGGGCACGCAGGGCTTCCTCGGCTCCGACTGCGGCTGCCAGGAAGAGAGGGAGTATCTCCACCGCTGAGAAGAGCAGCAGCAGCGCGAACAGGTCTCCCTTCACGCCGACCAGCAGGATGCCAGCCACCCCCATGCCCGCCAGGGAAAGCACGACCGCCGCCAACTCCCCCG
Organism: uncultured Actinomycetota bacterium; assembly: GCA_964354675.1. Lineage (GTDB taxonomy): Bacteria > Actinomycetota > Geothermincolia > Geothermincolales > RBG-13-55-18 > SURF-21. The sequence continues at coordinate 14,081 of CAYHAT010000020.1, forward strand.
GGGATGATGTGTCCATCTCCGCTCCGGCTCCCGTCAACGTGCGCAGCCGCGTCCCCCCTCCCCCATATAAGGCCACCCGGAGCCGGCCTTCGAGAAGGAGGACCAGGTATCCGCAGAAGGCCATAAGCAGCAGGCCGGGAAAGAACAAAAACCTGAGGATGTCCGTGGCTAACTGCATCTTCACCATCCGTTTCGTCAGCAGCAACTTCCGGATAATAGACTAACATACGATCGTTTGCAGCGCGTAAGTGCGGCGACGCCCGGAGGGTGGCGGCATGGTGCCAGCTTTTCCGGCCCAGGGCCTTGGGGTGGGTGCTTTGTAGGCCTGGGGCCTTGGGGTAACGGTCTCCGCTCCTCGCGCGCGGCTGAGTGAAACCTTCTCTAGCCGGCGACAAGGCTGGTCGGGCTGCGCAAGCTCCGCCCGAGCACCTTGCTCGCCCGGCTTGTCAGCTCTTTTCAGCCGCTTGCGATGTCGCTCCGACCGACCCCATAGTTCCCCGGGCTCGTGAGTGGTTTTCGGTTGGCTACGCGCGGGACGACATCTTTGAATCCCTTGCCGCAGGATACGCACTTTTCGCTGCCTTATTTTGCGCGGGATCCCAACCGACCCCGTAGTTCCCCGGGCGAGTTTGGTTCTATGTGGCTGGGCTATGCCCGTGACAACAACTTCATATCAGTTACCGATGAAGACACACTTTCGATAACTTCTTTCGGGCGGTCGCTGCGAACGATTTTGTACATCCGGACTTTAGGCCATCCAAAAGTTTCAACCACGTACGGTCGTTTGCAGCGTGTAAGCGCCAGCGCCCATCCGGACGTCACCCCGCCTTGGTATATAATCTCCCCATGAGGATAATCTGCGAAGGCCCTTGCGATTTCCGGCTCTCGTGGCGCATGGTCTCCGCCTTTTCCGGCCAGAACGCAACGCGGGACGGCTCCATGGCTATGTGGTGGGAGGGCAGGCCGACGGCGGTCTTCCTCAAGCAGACGAGCCAGGATCCTCCCGTGATCGAGCTCATCGCCGACCCCATTCCCAGGGAGACGAGACGTTTCCAGCAACACCTCCGGACGGTGCTCAACGCGGACCTGGCACTGGAGCCTTTCTACCGCCGGCTGCGCCGCGATAAGACACTGCGCCCTGTCGTGAACTCGTTGATAGGACTGAAGCCTTTCCGCCCGCCCGATATATTCCAGATGCTGGTAATCGCCGTCACCGAGCAGCAGATATCCATGACCGCAGCACACAGTATCCGGGAGCGGCTGCTCTCCTCCTTCGGCACGGCGGCAGGCAAACTAACGGCCTTTCCGCGGCCGCAGGATATCGCCTCGCTGCAAGTGGACGACCTGCGCGGGATCGGCCTGTCGCAGCGCAAGGCCGAGTACCTCCTCGAGTTGGCGCGCAAGGTCTCGACAGGAGAGATCGATTTCGATTCCTGGGAGGATATGCCCGACGACGAGCTGGTGAAGCTGCTGCGCGGCCACCGCGGTGTGGGTGAATGGACCGCCGAGTACATCCTGGTGCGGGGGTTGGGGCGCACGGACGTGGTCCCCGCTTCCGACCTGGGAGTGCGCCGGGTGGTCGGTCATTACCTGGCGGGCGGCAAGGACCTGTCGCCGCAAGATGTGAGGGAACTCCTCGAGCCATGGGCACCCTGGCGGGGCCTGACCGCCTTCTACCTGCTGGCCCATCACCGCATTATCCAAACCGGGCTGGACCAGGCACAGTGACCGTCCTCCTGCTCCACCCGCAGGTAGTAGAAACCCTCTCCCCTCAGGTCCTCGTCCACGAGATCGAATGCCGCCTCTGCGGCGCCACCTGCTGACCAGACGGGGGTGTAGCCCCGCCCATCGTGGCGCAACAGTTCCGCGCTGCGCAGGGGGGCGGTGCCCAAGATGCTCCCGTGCAGGCGTGGCTGGGAAGTGCAGACATATTCCGTTCCCATGGGCAGCCCGTCGGCGAACAGCTCCATAACGATGCGTGCTCCCGTGGTGCCGTAGACCCTGCGGTTCCACAGGGACCTCCACAGCGCCTCCGGGGTCTGCTCGTCCGCCCAGATGGCGGTGAGGCCGCGGGGGTAGATGTCGATGGGGTGGATGCGTTCGTCCACCGCGTAATCATGGCGGTCGCTCCCGGCGATGACCCCCAGGCGCAATCCCGCCGCCAGGGCCTCCTGCACGTAGTTTCCGTAACCGGGCCTGCCGCGGTCGTCCCGCAGTCTGCGGGGGAACCATCCACGCGGATCGCCATGGGTGATGGGGTAGGGTCCGTCGTAACGCTCGGAGCTGCCGTGCATGCTGTAGATCTCCACCAGGCGCTGCTGTTCGTTCTCGGGGCCCCACCACTCATAGGACTCGGGGATCTTCATGCGCAGGAATTTAAACCAGTTGAGGAGCGCCACAAAGATGCGGCGCCAGGCGGTGTGATGTGGTACCACGATGACTTCATGCTCGCGTAGCAGCGTCTCGAGCTTGCGCGGTGTGTCGCTGTCGGGATGCACGAAGCTGTACACGCGAGGGTCCGGCTCATCGGGGGCGAAAAAGACGCCGCGGTGGCCCTGCTTGTGGTCGGACCACTCGTATCCGAGGAAGGTGACGAAACGGCCGGGTTCGTTGTGCCTCTCCTGGAGGTCCCGTAGCAGTTGCCATTCCTCCTCCCTGCCGGAGGGCTCGAAGATGTCCATGGTATCGTGGGTGGTGATGGAAGCGAAATCAAGGCCGAGCTTGTCGCGGGCTTCCGGGTAGAACTGGCCGGGGTCAAGGCAGCCGTCGCAGAGTGCGGTATGCACGTGTATGTCTCCCCAGAAAAGACGCGGGCCGTTTCCTGCCACCACCGGGTTGCTCTCTCCCGCGATACCTCTACCGGCGGCTCCCACGCGGTATACGCCCGGGTCCGATGCCCGGCAGTCCACCTGTACGATCCCCGCGTCCCGTGGGAGGAACTCTACACGGTAGGGGACTTCCAGCCCCGGCGCGGGGATGAGCTCAATCTCCCCTGTGTAGTTAGGGTCCAGGTCGCCCTGCGCGTCAATCGCCCTGACCCATAACCGTCCACTCCCTTCAGGTGAGAACGAAGAGAGCACTAGCTCCAGGGCGGTCGCCTGGCCGCCCACCGCTTCCAGGATTGGATTATCGACGATGAGCCGGTACTGCCCCGTGGTCTTTTCATCCACCTCCACCGCGACGTCGGTGCGCGAGGGGTGGGCGGGGGAGGCCCAGCCCTTGCTGCCATAGCGGGTGTCACCCAGGGTGATCTTTATCTCGTCACCCTCCTGCAGGCGGTCGTCCCTTACCCATATGCGGATCTTCCTCAGTTCCATGTAGAGGTAAAAGATATCCAGGCGTTCCAGCTTCACGCCGCATTTGCGCAGAGTTTCCCGGCCCAGGAAGCGGAACACCCCTCGCACGGGGACGAACCCCTGGGGCGCCACCTCGAGACGCGCATTGCCCGCGGTCTCGAGCTCGCAGTCATAGTAGTTGGGAAGGCGGGGGTGGCGGTTCTGCTTGGGGCCCCAACCGTCGGCGTAAAGGAAGGTAGGACGCTTGCCCTTGGAGCCGAAGTCCACCAAGCGACAGAACCCGACCTTTATCCCTCCGTCTTCCGATATTCCTCCCGGTCCGCAACGGAAGTGCAGGGTGACCGTCTGCTTGCCCCCACCCGCCCTGACCTGCGGCGGGTCGAGCTCGACCGTTCCCGGCGCCGTCTCCCGTGAAGGCCTGGGTTTTTTTCCAGGGCGGAAGAACTCGGGTTCGTAGAGATAGTCCATGATCCCGAAAGCTACCGACCCGGCGGCGGCCCCGGCCACGGCCACCAGCGCCGCCAAGGTTCCTTTGGCCGCCTTACGCAGGCGGGAGCTCTTTGTATTTATCGTTCGCCTCACTCGCGCTCCTTTCTCGACCAAAGCATTATTCTATCTTATGTGATGAAGACGAAGGAGTAACGGTTCTGGCGCTGTTCCCGGTCGGTGAGCACCTCGATGGGCAGGCCGAACTTGCGCACGGTGGCGAAGACGTCGATGCCCACGAAATCATCGCCGGGGCGGGACTTCTCCGGGTGGGGGCAATCCCTGCGGCTGCTCGCCTCGCAAACCTCACAGCCATTGCAGTCATAGAGGGCGAATGCGAAGTAATTACCATCCAGGAATGCCGCCCTCTCCACCTCCCAGGCGATGTCGTTGATGAGCTCCTTAGCGTGGGTATGGATGAGGACGGCTTTGCCGTAGCGGCGCAGCAGCGGCTCCGCCTCCCAGGGCTTGATGAGGTCCGGGGAGCACTTGAGCTGGCCGAACTCGTCGCAGCCCCAGGCGCATTTCAGATAGGTGCGCGGGTCGAATACGATGTCGGCCACGTCTATGGCAAGAGCGTCGACCGCGCCCATGTCCAGCGCCATCCTGGTGTACTTCTCCAACTCCATTTCCATCCTCCTTCATCCCCCGTTAAACCTGCCCGAGCTGCAGATACACGGTGTTACGCGGGCCTTAGCACCCATCATACCAACACCGGCCGGCAGCCGGCACCCACCTGCGGGTATAAAGATTCTGCAGGCTCATAAGGAATTTGGGAACTCAAAGGCGAAATAGCTATCATTATCATATAGCCATGTAAAACAAGATGACGTAGGGGGTCGGTGGTGGCTGAGATAGAGTTATGCGGATCGTGCGGCGTTCCCAGGCTGATCAGTGGGGTGTTCAAGTGGGAGGACAGCGGTATCATCTCCATCTCCTACTCCCCGGGGGCTCGCATGGTCTTCTACGAGTCGGGGAACATCGACAACATCTTCCGCGGAGTGGAGCAGCAGATAGGCACTCCCATCGAACATATCGTCATGGAGAGAAAGCGGCGGGATACCAGGCGCTTCATGGAAAGGGTCTTCGCGGAAGAGGCCAGGAGGCTCGCATCCATTCTGGGAGGTGGGACCGCCGACAAAGTCTCGGCGGTAGAGCCGGGCAGGAGGCAGGAGGTCCTCGACCTCGGAAATGTCGTCAACACCCAGGCGACTACCATAGGGATGGTATACGGATACGGGGACATCAGGTTCAGTGAGCTATGGGACCTGTGGGATAATTTCCCATGGCGCACACAGATCATCCACAATCCCTACTCGGCCATCTTCTTCTCGGCGGACATGCTTGCTACCGTGGAGGCATTCGAACACAGGGATATGCGAGTGAAGTACGAGAAGGTGGGGGGTGATATCTACCTTCTGGCAGTCCATCCTGGTGAACATCCCCTGGAGCTCAAGGAACGGTTGAAGAGAAAGGGCTACGAGGCCAGGCAAGGCGATATCTCCCACGAACTCTGCCCGCAGTGCGGCGTTCCCCTCGGCGTCGCCCGCTGCAGGTGGGACCTGGAGAAGGGCATCATCGTCGACCCCATAACGGGGAGGAGGATGGCCTTCTTCGATCCCGCGGCAATGGACACGGTGTTCGACGATCTGGAGGCGGAGCTCGGCGAATCCGTCCCGGACGCCATTATCGAGGCCCAAAGGCGTTACGGAAAACTGAGCATGAGCGCGGACAACTGGAGAAGGAGCGGCTACGACTTCAAGAGCTGGGCAGCGCTGCGCGGTTTGGGCAATATAACCCGGTTCAAGGCCGACGAAAAGCACGTGACCCTGACCCTGGAGAACCCAAGTATGCACCTGGCCATGGTGGGGATGGCCCAGGCCCTTTACGAGCTGGCCTGGGGGGCGGAAAGCTCAACCCACGAGTGGCACCGCACCAACGACGGAGACCTGGTCATCAACGTAACGCTTTAATGGGGTCGTGTCTTCGATCTTCGGTTGTCGATGGGGTCGTGTCTTCATTATTCGGTTTCTCCACAATTTGTAATGAAGCTA
>CAYHAT010000021.1:0-14427 GCA_964354675.1 uncultured Actinomycetota bacterium
TGAAGGCGACGTAGTTCTCGCGCATCTCCGCCGAGCGTTTTGCCGCGGATCTACTCGCCGGTAAGCTGCGTGCCCGCGGGGTAGTCCTGGGGGAGAACTTCCGTTTCGGCAGGGGAGGCGAGGGGGACGTCGGCTTTCTTACTGCGCTGGGGGGTCGCTTCGACATGGAGGTGACCTCGGTTCCGCTGCTGCGCGACAACGGTGATGTGATATCGAGCACCCTCATCCGCAAGATGGTCGAGCGTGGAGAGGTGGATGAAGCAAAGAAACGCCTGGGATGGGACTACATGATAGAGGGAGTGGTGGTAAGAGGTGAAGCCAGGGGTAGGAAGCTGGGGTTTCCTACCGCCAACATCGAGGTGCACGACAACCGCTGTATACCGGCCAACGGCGTGTATGCAGGCGAGGCACACTTCGAACACCGCATACTCCAGGCGGTGTCCTATATCGGTAAGATACCGACCTTCGTGCACGGAGAAGAGGGCAAAAGACGCATCGAGGTGCATATCCCCGGCTGGGAAGAAGACCTGTACGGTCTCTTTATGGGCATATCGTTCCAGAGGAGGCTGCGGGGAGAGGAGACCTTTCCGGACGCCCAGGCCCTCATCGAGCAGATAGAGGAGGACGTGAAGCGCGCACTCGACTCCTGAACCCATACCACGACCTCTCGTTTTACCGCAGCTCTGGCGCTGTGTTATCATCTGTTAGTGCAAGAGACAGAGGAAAAGGATGAATGGCGGCTGGAGGGCCGCCTGAACCTGGGCCTAGGAACGGAGAAAGCCGACTTCGCTCTTGGGTCTATGGGGATGAAGGAGGTGAAAAGGCATGCCCCTCAGCAGTGAACGGAAACTCGAGATCATCGAGGAGTACAAGTCTCACGACCAGGACACGGGATCCGCTGAAGTCCAGATCGCCATCCTCTCCAAGCGCATCGATGACCTTACCGAGCACCTCAAGGTGCACAAGAAAGACCATCACTCGCGCAGAGGACTGCTGAAGATGGTCGGCAAGAGAAGAAGACTGCTCGACTATCTCAAGGACAAGGACGTAGAGCGATATCGCGACCTGATCGAGAGACTCGGACTGCGGCGTTGAGAATCCCGCCGCGGCGTAAGAAGAAAAATGAATGGAGATGAGATAGGAAATGACCGAAGACGAAGTAAGAAGATACTCGGTAGAGCTCTCCGGAAAGGTGACCGAGTTAGAGACCGGTAAGCTGGCGAGCTTAGCCGACGGTGCGGTGGTAATATCATGTGGAGGCACCGACATCCTGGTGACGGCCATGGGGTCCAAGCACGAGGTGGACCGGGATTATTTCCCCCTGGTGGTTGATGTCGAGGAGAGGATGTACGCGGCGGGGAAGATCCCGGGCGGTTTCTTCCGCCGCGAAGGCCGCCCCTCGGAGAAATCCATCTTGAACGCACGCCTCATAGACCGCCCCCTGCGGCCGACCTTCCCGGAGGGAATGCGCATCGAGGTACAGGTCATAGCGACCATCCTTTCCGTAGACCAGAGCAACCCCCCCGATGTCATGGCCATCAATGGGGCATCGGCAGCACTGAGTATATCGGACGTACCCTTCAACGGGCCGGTGGGGGCGGTCAGGGTAGGGCTGTTCGCGGACGGCCTCATGCTCAACCCGACCTTGCCGGAACTGGAGAACAGTCGCCTGGACCTGGTGGTGGCCGGGGTACTCAACCCCGAGACCAACGAAGTTGACATAATCATGGTGGAAGCCGGAGCCTCCCAGGTGCCCGAGGACGAGATGGTTGACGCCCTGCAGTTCTCCAAGCAGGGTATCCGCGAGATGATCAGGATACAACAGCAGATGATGCGGGAGATCGGGAAAGAAAAGCGCAGCGTTAACCTGAAGAGCTTCGATTTCGATGCGGTACAGGTGCGCTTCCCGGAGATGCAGAACCGCGTTGAGCAGCTGGTGCGGGAGACCGCGCGCAACCAGTTGGACAAGAGCGAGCGCGACCGCGGCATGGACAACCTGCAGAACGAGCTGCACCTGGCGGCCGAGATCGAGGGAGCGAGCGAGGATTTTCTGGAGGCTGTGAAGGAATACTTCAGCCACCTGGTCGGGAAGACCACGCGCCGTATGATCGTGGAAGAGGACATGCGCATAGACGGCAGGCGTCCGGAGGAGATCCGCTCTATATCGTGCGAGGTGGGCCTTATCTCGCGCACCCACGGCTCGGGACTCTTCAAGCGCGGCCTCACCCAGGTGCTCACGCTCTTGACCCTGGGCCCCATCAGCGACATGCAGAAGATCGACGACCTCTCGCCGGATGAGAGCAAGCGCTACCTGCACCACTATAACTTCCCCCCCTTCTCCGTGGGTGAGACGGGGATGCTGCGCGGGCCACGCCGCCGGGAGATCGGCCACGGAGCTCTGGCCGAGAGGGCCCTGGTCAGCATCATCCCCGACGAGGAGCAGTTCCCGTACACCATACGTCTGGTCTCGGAGGTCCTCTCATCTAACGGCTCCACCTCCATGGCGTCGGTGTGCGCATCGACCCTGGCGCTCATGGACGCCGGTGTCCCCCTGAAGGACAACAAGGCCGTGGCCGGCATCGCCATGGGCTTGATCAAAGAAGAGGAAAAGGTCGCCGTGCTCACCGATATCCAGGGCTTCGAGGATAAATACGGCGATATGGACTTCAAGGTGGCGGGCACGGAATCCGGCATAACCGCGCTTCAGATGGACATGAAGATACACGGTATATCCGTGGAGACCATGCAGCGCGCCCTCGCGCAGGCCCGCGATGCCCGCCTGTATATACTGCGCAAGATAAGTGAGGCCATGCCGGAGCCGCGCACCGACCTCTCCCCCTACGCTCCGCGCGTGGTCACCTTCGAGGTGCCGGTGGACAAGATACGGGAAGTCATCGGCCCCGGGGGCAAGGTAATCCACCGCATCATGGCGGAGCACGATGTCGAGCTGGACATCGAGGACGACGGCCGGGTGTTCATCACCGCCAAGGACCTCGAGAGCGCACAAGGGGCCAGGCGGATGGTCGAGCAGATCATCCGGGAGGCCAAGGCGGGCGAGCAGTACGACGGCACGGTTACGCGCACCACCAGCTTCGGCGCTTTCGTCGAGATACTTCCTGGTAAGGAAGGGCTCATCCACATCTCCAAGCTTGCCGACCGTCATATACCCCGCGTGGAAGACGTCATCAACGTCGGGGACAAGGTCAAGGTGGAGGTAATGGAGATAGACAAGATGGGAAGGATCAACCTGAGAGCCCTGGACCTGAAGATCCCTGACAACCTGCCCGATTCGGGACCGCCGCGGGATGACCGCAGGCCCGACGGGAGGAGGGACTCCAGGCAGCAACCGCGTTACCAGCCCGGGCAGCAAGGCAGGCAAGACGGCGGGAACCAAGGCAGGGGAGACTCCGACCGGCCGAGGTAGGACAGGAAGAACTGGTAACGAATAGCCGTTTCCATGAAGGAACAACACTATCAACGCACGCAGAGCAGCAACGGCATCCGCATCCTGACGGAGCGGATGCCGAACCTGCGCAGCGTCACTTCGGGCTTCTGGGTGGGGGTAGGCTCGCGGGACGAGCCCCAGGAGCTCTCCGGTATTAGCCACTTCATCGAGCACCTCCTGTTCAAGGGCACCTCTCGGCGCAGCGCCAGGCGCATCGCCGAGGAGTTCGACGCCATGGGGGGTGAGCTCAACGCTTTCTCCGCCAAGGAATACACCTGCTTCTACGCTAAAGTACTGGACGAGAAGGTGGATGACGCTTTCGAGGTGATGACGGACATGCTCCTCCGATCGCTCATGCGCCCCAAGGACGTGGACGCGGAGAGGAAGGTGATCCTCGAGGAGATCGCCATGCACGAGGATTCACCGGACGATATCATCCACGACCTCTTCATCTCCGCCCTGTGGGAGTCGCATCCCCTGGGGCAGAGCGTTCTGGGCTACCAGAACGTCATCCGTACCCTGGACAGCGACGAGATCGCCGCATATTTCCGCCGTTTCTACCGGCCGGAGAACATCGTGATAGCGGCAGCCGGCAACACGGAACACGCCAGGGTCGTGGACCTGGTCGAACGGCTCATGGACAGTGAAGGCGGGGAAGGCGGGCGCGAGAGGCACAGCGTGGTGCCCGAGATAAGTCCACACACCGTCGTATACGATCGCCCCACCGAACAGGCACATATAGTGCTGGGAACGCAGGGCCTGCCGCGGCAGCACCCCTCGCGCTTCGTCCTGGCAGTCCTGGATAATATCCTCGGTGGAGGCATGAGTTCCAGGCTTTTCCAGAAGATAAGGGAAGACCGTTCGCTGGCCTATTCCATCTTCTCCTACCATTCCATGTACGTGGAGACCGGCCTGGTGGCCGTTTACGCGGGGACCAACCCCGAGAACACGTCGGCGGTGCTCGAGCTGATCAAGGAAGAGATAGAGAAGCTCCTGGACAAGGGCATAACCCCGGATGAGCTGGAGCGGGCCAAGGGACATATCAAGGGCAACCTGGTCCTGAGTCTCGAAGACAGCGGCAGCCGCATGACCCGGCTGGGCAAAGCGGAGATCTGCCAGGGGGAGATATTGAGCCTGGACGAGCTGCTGCAGCGCATAGACGCGGTATCGGCAGATGATGTGCGCCAGCTGGTAAAAGACCTCTTCGGGCCGAGAAAGCTCGTAGTGACCGCCATCGGACCCTTCGGCGAAAAAGAGATCCAGGGGCACCTCTTCTAAGCGGGCAGGCCGCCAGCGTACCAGCCCGGCATACGAACTCGCGGCCGTTCGGACGGCCCTGATCACGATATAAAGTCGGGAACATCCCGTATGAGCATGGAAGGGGGAGGTCGCCGATGAGAATAGGGGTATGCGGTGCGGGAGGCCGCATGGGGCGCGAGGTGTGCAGGGCGGTCGCCGCGGAGACCGCCCTCGACCTGGTATGCGCGGTGGACCCTGCATGTGAAGGCAAGAGGCTGGACGAACTGGTGCCCGGCCTGCAGGCGGACCTGGTGATAGCGGGACACGCGGAGAGCCTGGTTGAGAACGCAGTGGAGGTGATGGTAGATTTTTCCATTGCCTCAGCGGCCCGGGAGAACGTCCCCCTCGCACTTGGAAACGAGATACACTGCGTGGTGGGGACGACCGGATTCGCGGCGGAGGACCTGAGCCGGTTCGACGACCTGGCAGTAGAGAACGGGGTAGGATGCCTGGTGGCGCCGAACTTCGCCATCGGGGCGATATTGATGATGGATTTCGCCCGCCGCGCGGCGCGCTATATGGACGTTTGCGAGATAGTGGAACTGCATCATCTTGCCAAACTGGATGCGCCATCGGGTACGGCGCGCGACACCGCCGGGCTCATCCTAAAGGAGCGCGGCATAAGAGCCGGGGATGAGCACGAAGGGGGCTCTCGGGGGCTGGACCTGGGGGGCATACACATACACTCCGTGCGGCTTCCCGGCCTGGTGGCGCACCAGGAGGTCATATTCGGGGGGCAGGGCCAGACCCTTACCATCCGCCACGACTGCTTCGATCGCAGCTCTTTCATGCCCGGGGTGATCATGGCGGTAAAGAAGGTCAGCGGCATGAAAGGCCTTGTATCGGGCCTGGAAAAGTTGATGGGATTGTAAGGGGTAGCGGCGGACTTCCCGTGGGCACACGGGTGAATGAGCGTGGCTACGGGAGATGAGCGGGACTGGTAGTGAGAAAGGAAGAGGAGATGCAGGATCTCAGAGGAAAGGTGGTGCTGGTGACCGGGGCGGCCCGCGGCATGGGCAGGTTGCATGCCGGGAATTTCGGTCGGGAAGGGTCCATCGTGGTGCTGACGGATATAGACGAGGCGGGTCTTAAGGAGGCGGCGGATGAGCTCTCTGCGCGAGGCTGCGAGGCGCACCCCTACAAGCTCGATGTGTCGGACCGCGCTGCCTGTTTCGAACTGGCGGAAAAGGTAAGGAGCGAAGTAGGCCCGGTAGATGTCCTGATAAACAACGCGGGCATCGCCGAGTGTCATGCCGTGCTCGATCTCTCCGAGAAGGCTGTCAGGCGCATGACCGAGGTCAATTACATGGGCTACGTGTGGATGATGCAGGCGGTGGTCCCTGACATGGTGAGACGCGGTTCCGGCCACGTGGTCAACGTGTGCTCGGTGGCGGGCAAGGTAGCCACCGCAAAGATGGGCGGCTATTGCGCGACCAAGTTCGCCGACATCGGCATAACGGACGCCATACGCATGGAACTGAGGGGAAGCGGGGTTGGCTTTACCATCGTCAACCCAGCTTACGTCGCCACCGGGATGTTCGAGGGCGCAAAGATCCCCTTTATCACTGGCTGGCAGGATCCACAGAAGGTAGCGGATGCGTTACTGGCTGCGGTGAAGAAGAACAAGGCCGAGATATGCGTGCCCCGCGCCAACGTGCTACTCGCCGCTATGATGAGAGGCTTGTGCTTGCCCAAAGTGATCGACTTCATCTTCCATATAGTAGGATTTGATAGGACTATGGATGACTGGTGCAAGGACACACAGCGCCCGTTCTAGTCGTAAGAGCTGTATGCGGCCAGGAGCTCGTGGTAACGGTTCCCACGGTTGCTAATACGGCCCGGTGACAAGGCTGGTCGTCGTCGCGAGCTCCTGCGAGCACCTTGCTCACCGGGCAAGTAGTGGCTCAGATGGGCGCTCCAACTAATCCCGCAGTCTCAGGCCTGGCACGTATACGTGCGAATAGGAGAAATCGATCTCTTACCAGATGCACAAGCATGGCTTTGACTTGCAACGATAAAGGTTATTCGATCTAAAGCGTTGAAAAACAGGATGAGGTTGAGTGTAGCAGTTTTTTCTCCGCAGCTGGAGGAAAAGGTCACACCCTTCAGGTAACGACGTTAACGGGGGTTGAGATGGCCGCTCCTAAGAAGGGCTCCGCCCAGGCAAAAAAGGGTAAGAAGGCAAGCCCACCGCAGGGCAGGAAGGCAGCCCCTGGCAGGGCTGGCAAGGAGCGGGGATTGCCCCGCAACCTGCGAGAGATATATGGCGTGACCATCATCACCGTGGCCGTCCTCCTCTTCCTGGCTTTCTTCCTGGAAGCGCTGGGGCCGGTGGGCAGGGGCCTGGACCTTTTTTTCTCCTATCTCCTCGGAGGGGTCCGCTTCGCGCTTCCCTTCATACTGCTGGCAGTGGGCTTGGCGCTCCTATTGGGGCGCCTGGGCGATATGTCCTCGCAGGAGAAGAGGGGGTGGAGGATTACATGGGTGGAGCTGGCGGGAACGGCGGTCATGCTGATGGCAATATGCGCCCTGCTCCACTTGCGGGTCGGAGACCCGGAGGTGATGTTCACCCGCGCCAACCTCGAGGGGGGAGGCGGCCTGGTGGGGTCGGTGATCGCATGGCCGCTGATGAAGCTCTTCAGTAAGGCAGGCGCTTACGTTTTGGTCATCGCCATGCTCGTAGTCGGTCTCCTGCTGTTCACCGGATTGGCGATCTCCAAGTATTTCCAGGAAAGAGTGGAGAAGAGGCAGCGCGGGCGAGAGGAAAGAAGATCGCGCATGCCGGTGAAGGCGACTGCTGCGGTCGAGGGGGGACCACCACCGGACAAAGAGCAGCTGCAAGCTGCACCGGCAGGAGTCCGGGCAACCGTCAAGGAGCCGGAGCCGGTGGTTCCGGAGCCTCCCAGGACTCCGGATACGCATCCGGAGATGCCCGCGCCTCCGCAACTGGTGATGGAGGAGACCGGGCAGATGGCCATCGAGATGACCGAAGGAGTAAAGGGAAAGACCTACCGTCTCCCGCCGCTCGAGCTGCTCAACCGGGCCGGAGACCGCAGCTCGATCTCGCATAAGAGCGTTAACGAGAGTATCTCCATCCTGGAGAAGACGCTGAGAGACTTCGGCGTAGATGCTGCCGTGACCCGCGTAACACGGGGACCGACGGTGACCAGGTTCGAGGTGGAACTGGGCTCGGGCGTCAAGGTCAATCGCGTCATAAACCTCAACGACGACATCGCGTATGCACTCGCATCGCCGGATATCAGGATCATCACCCCTATACCCGGAAAATCCGCCATCGGCATCGAGATACCCAACCGGGAGAGGGACCTGGTGACCCTGGGGGACATCATGACCACCACGCAAGCCCGCAAAGCGACTTCACCGCTGCGGGTGGGCCTGGGTATGGATGTCTCGGGACAACCCATCCTGGTTGACCTGCGTGAGATGCCCCATCTCCTGCTGGCCGGTGCTACGGGGACCGGAAAGAGCTGCTGTATTAACTCCATGATCGCTTCGATACTGGTCACCTCACCGCCCCAGGAAGTGCGCATACTCATGGTCGACCCGAAATATGTCGAGCTCTCCCACTTCAATGGCATACCCCACTTGCTGACACCAGTGATAACGGACCCCAAGAAAGCTTCGGGGGCGTTGGCCTGGGTGGTGCGCGAGATGGAGCAGCGCTACCAGGTACTCTCCAGGGCGGGAGTAAAGAACATCTTCGCCTACCGTTCGGCACTCAAGGAGGGACTCCAAAAGGAGGTCGACGAGGCGGGCGAGAGGCAGTTCCCGTTCATGTCGTACATACTCGTGGTCATCGACGAGCTCGCCGACCTCATGATGGTGGCTCCAGCCGAGGTGGAGGACTCCATCGCCAGGATAGCCCAGATGGCCCGGGCGGTGGGGATCCACCTGGTGGTGGCCACCCAGCGCCCCTCCGTAGACGTGGTGACCGGCCTGATCAAGGCGAACATGCCCTCGCGCATTGCTTTCACCGTCGCCAGCCAGGCGGATTCCCGCGTCATCCTCGATGTGGGCGGGGCCGAGAAGCTGGTGGGCCACGGCGACATGCTCTTTTTGCCCGCAGGCAGCTCCAAGGCCGTTCGCGTACAGGGGGCCTACATAGCCGAGCGCGAAATAACCGCCATCACCGCCTTCATAAAACGCCAGCGCCAGTCGGACTACCGGGAAGAGATCCTGGCGGAGGCCGGTGGGGTGAGAAGGGAACAGACCCGCGATGATGAGCTGCTCGAAGAGGCTATAGAGATCGTGGTGCGTTCAGGGGTAGCATCCGCATCGCTTCTGCAGAGGAAGTTGCGCGTTGGATATGCGCGCGCCGCACGCTTGGTGGACCTCATGGAGGAACTCGGCGTGGTCGGGGGATATGAGGGAAGCAAGCCGCGGGTGGTCCTCATGACCATGGAGGAATTGGATGAGAGGAGGCGACGGGCGGCGCTGCGGGACAAGGGAACAGGCCGGGAATGAGTAGCACGGGGAGGCGGCCACAGACGGGTTTGCCGGGTTTATGCTATGGCTGCGAAAATACTTTGGTATAATCTAACCAAAAGGATAGAGGCAGGAGGTCGTGGTGGCCAACAGGTTGGCTCAAGAGGTAGAGAAGATCCTTTCAGCGGCGGTGGGAGATTTCATCGCCAAGGCGACGGTGAAGAAGAACTGCGAGCTGATCGGGACAACACCGGACGACCTAACCGCCGATCAGCTCCCAGCGCTGGCTGAAAAGATCGAGAAATCGGTATCCTTCTTTTCGGGTAAGGATGTCGGAAGCGGTGTGGCCGAGAAGATAAAGGCCGTCAATATCTGAGTCAGCGCCTCTTAGGAGCAATCGTTCAGACCGCGTAGGAAGTAAGAAGACTGTACGTGCTCTGCCCTTGAGAACACATGGTGCCGGCGCTATATGCGTGCACGGCTTGTTATCATCCCTTCCTCTGCAAGATACTTCCACGGCCATATAAGTCGTCCGCATGGATCTGCTGCATAGCGGGAGGAAAAGCAGACATGACCGATCAGGACAGGACATTCTACCTCCTGAGCCTCGGCTGTCCCAAGAACGAGGTAGACTCGGACTGCCTTGCCTCCACCCTCATGCGCGACGGATGGCAGATGAGTGAGAGGCCTGAGGACGCCGGTGTGATCGTGGTGAACACATGTTCGTTCATCGCCCCCGCCGTAGAGGAGTCAGTCGAAGCCGTGCTCGAGCTGGGCGATCTCAAGGAGAGTGGAGACAGGCGCCTGGTGGTCACGGGATGCCTGGTAGCCAGGTACGGTGAGCGCTCCCTAAAGTCCCTTCTGCCGGAGGTAGACCTCTGCGTGGGCTTCCCGGACTACGCGCGTTTCGCATCCCTCATAGACACCCTCCTGGACGGTGACAGCGCCTGCAGCACGGACACCTTGGTCCGGGAACAGGCCTCCTCGCTGAGCAAGGGCTATGTGTTCCTCAAGATCTCCGAAGGCTGCAGGAGAAGATGTGCGTACTGCGCAATCCCCTCCATCCGGGGCCCCTTGCGTTCGCGGCCCTGGGAGGAGATAAGGGACGAATGGAGGTTTTTCCTGGAGCGGGGCGCACATGAACTGGTGCTCATCGCCCAGGATTCTACATCTTATGGCCGGGATATCTACGGCAGACCTTCGTTACCCATGCTCATGGAGAACCTCTGTGAGCTCGACGGGGACTGGAGGCTGCGGGTGATGTACATGCATCCCGAGGGAGTCGATGCAGGGATCCTGCAGGCGATGGGAAACCCGAGGGTCTGCCATTACCTGGACCTGCCCTTTCAACACGTCGACGCGGGGGTGCTCAGATCCATGGGCAGGAGAGGAGACGCAGATTCACACCGCAGGCTCCTGGATATGGTAGTCGGGAGCCTCTGTGAAGTTGCGCTGCGCGCCACCTTCATGGTGGGGTTCCCCGGTGAGGACCGGGCGGCGTTCGATGCGCTGTATGATTTCGTGGCCGAGGCGCGTTTTGACTGGCTGGGGCTTTTTAGCTATTCTCAGGAGGAAGGTACTCCCGCGTTTTCCCTGGGCAGAGGGGTTTCCGGACCTGTTGCCCGCGACCGGGTCGAGGAGATCACGGTGCTGCAGGAGGAGATCATGCGGGATAAGGCCCTTGAAATGGTCGGCAAGAAGATGAGGGTGCTGGTGGAGGAGATAAGCCTCGAGGCGCCCGGTTTCTGGGAGGCAAGGTCGTGGCGGGAAGCTCCCGAGATAGACGGGGTGATCTTCATCCCACACAAAGAAGGCATCAGCCCCGGCACCTTACGCGAGGTCGTCATTACCGCTAGTGAAGGGATAGATCTGGTTGGCGTTCTTCAGACCCGATAAGGAAAGCCTGAGCCGCATGAAGGCCGAGGACAACTGGAACCTGCCCAACGCTCTGACCTTTTCGCGCGTGCTTATAGCGCCGGTCATCGTCTTCCTGCTCTCAGACGACGACCGCCGCAAGAACACCCTGGCCGCCCTGGCGGTGGGAACTGCAGCCTTCACCGATTTCCTGGATGGGCACCTGGCGCGCAAGCAGGGAAAGGAGACGCGACTGGGCCAGTTTCTGGACCCCCTGGCGGACAAGATATGTATATCCACCACGTTCGTCATGCTCTCGATACGCGGCAGGATTCCGGCCTGGGTGCCGGGGGTGATCATCGGGCGCGAAGCGCTCATGACCCTCTTCCGCGTCTACGCGGGGGCCAGGGGTTCCTCGGTGCCGGCGAGCATCTGGGGCAAGCTGAAGACCAATTCGCAGCTGCTGGCCTTGTTGTTGCTCATCCTGGAAAAGGAAGAGCCGTCTTACGCGGCGTTGGAAAAAGTGACCGTTGCCCTGGCCGTTGCCCTCACCCTCTATTCCGGGCTGGACTATATGGTCAAGGCCAAACGCTACCTCGACGTACCGGAGAGTGCATAGAGGTGAACACCTGCTCGCTGCTGGCCGTGGGCGACGAGCTGCTGGACGGCAGGGTCAGCGATACAAATTCCGATTTCATCTCCGAAAAACTAGCCTCTCTGGGCATTAGAGTGATCCTGCGCGCCATCGTAGGCGATGACATGCGGAACATAGAGAGCACGCTCAGGGTGGCTATGAGTTTGTCGGACGCGGTCATCATCACCGGGGGATTGGGACCGACCGAGGACGACCTGACCCGAGAGGCGGTGGCGGAAACCCTGGAACTGTCGCTGCACAGGGATGCGCAGCTGCAAGAGAACCTGGAGTCTTTCTTCGCTTCCATGGGGCGTAAGATGTCGCCTACCAACCTGAAGCAGGCGGACCTCATAGGCGACGCGGCTCCCATCACCGCGCGCCTGGGCACGGCCCCCGGCCAATGGCTGGAGAGCGAGGGCCGGATAATCGTCCTTGTACCCGGCGTGCCGCGAGAGATGCGCGACATGATCGAGACAGATGTCGTGCCGCTGCTCTCGCAGCGCTTTTCCCTGCGAGAGACCGCAAGGGACATCACCCTGCTGGTGGCCGCACGGCCCGAGTCGGAGCTGGCGGAGCAGGTGCAGGAGGCCCTCTCGGACATACGGGGCATAGGGGTGTCGTACCGGGCGATGATGGGACAGATCGAGGTGAAGCTGAAAGCGCGTGAGGACGGCGCCGACCTGGCGGTGGCGGAAAGGCGTGTGAGAGAGGCACTGGGGCCCTGGGTGGTGGCGGAAGGAGCGGAGACCCTCGAGGGCAACCTAGGCCGCGAGCTGCGTTCACGCGGTATGACCCTTGCCGTGGCCGAGTCCCTCACCGGCGGCATGGTGGGAGAGAGGATAACACGTGTTCCTGGCAGCTCGGACTATTTTCGGGGAGGAATCATCGTTTATACCTACGAGGCCAAGGAGAGGCTGTTGGGGGTCGATAGGCAGCTGCTCGAAAACAGGGGCGCGGCGAACGAGGAAGTGGCACAGGCAATGGCGATGGGGGTGAGGGAGCGCTTCTCCTCACGCCTGGGTATGGCACTGACCGGAGTCGCCGGCCCGGAGAGCGGCGGTGAAAAGGAGCCGCCGGGAACGGTAGCCTTCGGCCTCGCGGACGACGCAGGGGTGTACGGCTGGAAGTACCGCCTGCCGGGGGACCGGGAGATGGTGCGCCAGTTCGCGACAACGGTGATGCTGACCATCGCCTATCTATTCGTGCGAGGCGAGGATGTGGCTGATGTCCGATAAGAAGCTCCGGCTGTTCGTAGCCGCCGACATCCCCGGGGAAGCAAGGGAACTTATCTCTGCGACGGTGCAAGGGTTAAGCACCGAAGTCGAGGACGCGCGCTGGGTTAAGCCTGAAAACCTCCACCTCACCCTCAAATTCATCGGTGAGTACGGGGAGGAGGGACTGCACCGGCTGTCGAACGAGTTACGGGCGGCGGCCGAACGCTGCCGGGCTTTCAAGGCTGCACTGGGGGGATGCGGAGCGTTCCCTTCGCAGAGAAAGGCTCGCGTGATATGGGTCGGCATGTCCACGGGAGTGGAGGAGGCAGGCGCTATAGCTAAGAAACTGGATGCCAGGTTGAAGAAGACGGGGGTTAAACGCGAAGAGCGACAATTCCGCGGGCACCTGACCCTGGCCAGGCTCAAGCGGCCCCGTGATTGTACGGATGTCCTGGAGGATATGGCTGACAGGTTAAAGGGATTGCAGGACTTGCCCTTCGAGGTGGAGGAGATAGTGCTCTACCGCAGTATCCTTAGCCCGCAGGGTCCCATGTATAACGAGCTGGAGAGGATAAGACTGGGAGGAGTGCCGCGTGAGGAAGGTTAAGCTGGCGCCGTCACTGCTCAACGCCGACTTCAGCGACCTGCGGGAAGCCGTCTCCGTCATCGAGGGCGTGGCCGACGTCGTCCACCTGGACGTGATGGACGGCAACTTCGTCCCCAACATCACCTTTGGTCCCCTGGTGGTGAAGGCAATAAGGTCCGTTACTTCGCTGCCCCTGGACGTGCACCTGATGATCGCCCACCCCGCCGAGTACGTGGAGGATTTCGTTAAGGCGGGAGCGGACTGGATCTCCTTCCACGCCGAGGTGACCCGTCACCCGGGGGAGATCTTGGGAGCGATCCGCAGCCATGACAAGCGGGCGGGAGTGGTCATCAACCCCCAGACCCCGGCAGAGCGCCTCTTCGAGTACCTGGACCTGGTAGACTTTATCCTGGTCATGACGGTTATACCGGGGTTCGGTGGCCAGCAGATCATTCCGGAAGCGCTGGAAAAGGTGGGAGCGCTGAAGGCGGAGGCCGCCCGACAGGGATTAAACCTTGAGGTAGAAGTGGACGGTGGGGTGAAGACGGAGAACCTGGACATCGTACTGGCCGCCGGCACCGACATCGTAGTGGTCGGCTCCTCCATCTACGCCGCCCCCGACCCGCGCCAGGCCGCCATGGAGATCCGGGCCATCCTGAACAGCGCTTGAATGATATCTTCTGTGGACAAGCGCAGGTCTTTGGCCATATAATTTTTACGTAAGACATAAAAGGTCTTCGGGGCAGGGTGAAAACCCCGACCGGCGGTGAAAGTCCGCGAGCCGCAAGGCAGAGCCGGTGAAATCCCGGCACCGACGGTGATAGTCCGGATGGGAGAAGACCTCCAGGCGGTCCTTTATGGGCGCCGGGTTTTCTCCCGGTGCCTTTTATTTACGGTGGGTCTGCGCCTGGACATTTCCGAATGTACAGGCCTGACGCCCGTGAAGCAT
>CAYHAT010000021.1:14527-18614 GCA_964354675.1 uncultured Actinomycetota bacterium
GGTGGGTCTGCGCCTGGACATTTCCGAATGTACAGGCCTGACGCCCGTGAAGCATTTAAAGGTGGGTCTGCGCCTGGACATTTCCGAATGTACAGGCCTGACGCCCGTGAAGCATCTAAAGGTGGGTCTGCGCCTGGACGCTTGTCGCGAGGAGCAAAGCCACGTGGCGATCTCGTAGCAGGTATACGAGAGACTTAGGGGGCACATAGCGACTGACGCCCGTCGAGCATTCAGGAGAAAGATGACTTTGGACACAGATGACAGGCGGTACATGAGGAAAGCCCTCTCCCTGGCCGCCAGGGGGAAAGGGATGGTCCACCCTAACCCCATGGTAGGAGCCGTCGTGGTCAAGGAAGGCAATATATTTGGAACCGGTTATCACCGCGGACCGTTCACGTCTCACGCGGAGGCCGAGGCACTGGCGCAGGCGGGGATGAAGGCCGCCGGGGCGGCGCTCTACGTGACCCTTGAACCGTGCAGCCATCAGGGCAGGACGCCCCCGTGCACCGACGCCATAATGAGCGCTGGCATAGAGAGGGTGGTAATCGCCGCGTTAGACCCCAATCCGCATGTCAGCGGTGGGGGAATGGAGAGGTTGAGAGAGGCAGGACTGGAGGTCGAGAGCGGGCTTTTGGCAGAGGAGGCATCGCGTCTCAACGCGGCATACGAGAAATACGTGCTTACGGGAAGACCCCTGGTCACCGTGAAGATGGCGGCAACGGCCGACGGGAAGATCGCTGCGCGGGGCGGCGCCTCCAAGTGGATCACCGGCGAGAAGGCGAGGAGGCTCGTGCACTCAATGCGACGGGAGAGTGACGCGGTAATGGTGGGAAAGGGGACGGTGGAAGCCGACGACCCCGAGCTCACCGTGCGCATGGTCCCCCTGCGTAACGCGAGGCCCCCCATACGTGTCGTGGTGGATTCCCACCTGTCGATGCCGGCGCGATGCAAGCTGGCACAGGGAGGGGAGCCACGGGTGGTGGTAGCTACAACGGCTGCACACGACAAGGAGAAGGCGGCGCTATTGCGGGAGAGGGGAATCGAGGTACTCGTACTCTCGGAACGCGTCGGACAAGTGGACCTGGGCGAGATGATGGCGGCGCTGGGCGAGAGGGAGGTAGCGCAGCTGCTCGTGGAGGGCGGCCCGGCCCTGGTGGCCTCGCTTTTCGAGCAAGGCCTGGCGGACAGGCTGGCATTGTTCATAGCGCCTAAGGTGTTCGGCGACGAGCTGGCGAGGTCCTGGATAGATGGAAGAAAGGTCGCCGATCCGGACGAGGCGCTACCTATCACTTGGAGGAACCTGCGCCGGGTGGGTGACGATCTGCTGCTCGAAGCGGATATATCAGGACGGGAGTAGACGATGTTCACGGGAATCATCGAGGAGGTCGGAAGCGTAAAGGAGCTTAGAGTCCTTGGAAATGGGGCACGCATAACCGTTGCCAGCCGGTGGATCTGGGATGAGCTGGAGATCGGCGATTCGGTGGCGGTTAACGGCGTCTGCCTTACCACGGTAGAGAAAGGCGCCGGCGCTTTCACGGCGGACATCTCGGAGGAGAGCCTGGGCCGCTCCAATCTCGCAAAGCTCAGGAGTGGCATGCCGGTGAACCTGGAGAGGGCCCTGAGCCTGAGCTCGCGCCTGGGCGGACATATCGTACAGGGGCACGTGGATGGAGTGGGCAAGGTGAAGACGGTGAGGCAATCGGGTGAAGGACGTGTCTATGCCTTCTCCGCGCCCCCGGAAGTCGCAGGCTACCTGGTGGAGAAAGGCTCTATTGCGGTGGATGGGATAAGCCTGACCATAAGCGCCCTCGGGGAGGGGGAGTTCAGCGTGGCGGCCATCCCCCATACCGTCAGGGAGACCAATCTGAAGGGGATCAAGGCGGGGGACGCCGTGAACCTGGAGGTCGACATAATAGCGAAATACATACGCAGGTACATAGAGCGCGGCATGCCCGGCGCGGATACGGCCGGGGAAGCCGGCAGCTCCTTTTACGACAAGATGGTTGAGGGAGGGTTTGCGTGATGGAAGAAGAGTTGAAAGAGGAAGAGAGCCCCTTCGATACTATCGCAGGGGCGATCGAGGACATCCACGAGGGAAAGATCGTCATCGTCGTGGATGACGAGGACCGCGAGAACGAAGGCGATTTCCTCATGGCGGCGGCCAGGGTAACACCCGAGTCCGTAAACTTCATGGCCAAGTACGGACGCGGGCTGATCTGCATGCCTTGCATCGGGAAGAGGTTGGACGAGCTGAACATCCATCCCATGGTGAGCAACAACACCTCGACCCACGAGACGGCCTTTACCGTGTCCATCGGTGCGAAGGGAAAGATAACCACCGGCATCTCGGCGTACGACCGGGCGGTTACCATCCAGACCGTGATCGATCCCGCTACCATGCCGGAGGACATCTCCAGGCCGGGCCATGTCTTTCCCCTGCGGGCACGCGAGGGCGGCGTGCTGCGCAGGGCGGGACATACCGAGGCAGCGGTGGACCTGGCCCGGCTGGCGGGCCTTTTCCCAGCCGGCGTTATCTGCGAGATCATGAATGAGGATGGGACCATGGCCCGCGTCCCTCAACTGGCGGAGATAAAAGAGAAGTTCGGTCTGAGACTGGTGACCATCGAGGACCTCATCCGCTATCGCAACCGCAACGAGACCCTGGTGCACCGTGTGGCCGAGGTGCGCTTGCCTACGGCTGCCGGCGTGTTCAAAGGGATCGGGTACGAATCCATGGTGGACGGCCGCTGCCACCTTGCGTTGGTGAAGGGGGACGTGGCAGGGAAGGAGAACGTGCTGGTGCGCGTACACTCCGAATGCCTCACGGGCGACGTATTCTCCTCACTGCGTTGTGACTGCGGCGTACAACTGCGGTTAGCCCTGCAGATGATAGAGGATGAGGGCGAGGGCGTTCTCCTGTACATCATCGGCCATGAGGGCAGGGGAATAGGGCTCACCCAGAAGCTCAAGGCCTACATGCTGCAGGAAGAGGGAAGGGATACGGTGGAGGCCAACCTGGAGCTGGGCTTCCCGCCCGATGCGCGGGATTACGGTATCGGGGCGAAGATCCTCTCCGACCTCGGTCTGACCACCATGCGCCTGCTCACCAACAACCCGGCAAAGCGGGTGGGGTTGGAGGGATACGGGCTCAAGGTGGTGGAGCGCATACCGCTGATCATCGAACCCTGCGAGGAAAATTACGCCTACCTCAAGGCCAAGCAGGATAAAATGGACCACATCCTGGAATTCTAGATCGAAAGGAGAAAGGCATGTCTACCTACGAAGGCCACCTGATCGCAACGGGGCTCAAGTTCGCCATCGTGGTCAGCCGTTTCAACGAGTTCATCAGCACGCGTCTTCTGGATGGCGCCATGGACGCGCTCAAGCGCCACGACGCGGACATGAAAAAGGTCGATGTGGCCTGGGTCCCCGGATCCTTCGAGATACCACTGGTGGCGGCCAAGCTCGCCGGCAGCGGGCGCTACGACGCCGTGATCTGCCTGGGCGCGGTCATCCGCGGCTCGACGCCGCATTTCGAGTACGTGGCCGCCGAGGTATCGAAGGGTATAGCCAAAGTAAACCTGGATAAAGGCGTCCCCGCCGTCTTCGGCATCATCACCGCCGACACTATAGAACAGGCGGTGGAGAGGGCAGGGGCGAAGCAGGGCAACAAGGGCTGGCAGGCCGCCCTGACGGCGATCGAGATGGCGAACCTGCTGAAGGAGATGAAGTAGCAAGGGGAAGAGGGCTTCGCCCCCCCTCCAGTGTTCTTCCGGCCTGGGGACTTGGGGGTTTATTAAGGCCCGCTGCAAGGCTGGTCGTCGTCGCAAGCTCCTCCGAGCACCTTGCTCACCGGGCTCGTGGGTTTATTGTTATAGGGCATCGTCCGGACACGTTCATCTCTCCCCCGGCAGTGTAATATGTGCTTTTGTTCTCTTTCCTCAGGGCGGTAGATGCGACCGACCCCATGGTTCCCCGGGCTAATCTGTTCTATATAGCAGGGCTACGCACGGCATGGAACCCTATAAAGGAGGTTCTTCTCCGAGAAGTGTGGGTAGCGAGAGATGATAACCGGGCAACACTTTGG
>CAYHAT010000022.1:0-18437 GCA_964354675.1 uncultured Actinomycetota bacterium
CCGTTTGCCCGCTCCAGTTGAGCCGGATAACGCTCCTCGAGCATAGCCATGTGTCGCCTGGCCTTGCCCGCTGTTCGCGCCGGATCCGCCCCACTTCTCCTGAGTGATGCAGCAGCTCGGTCGAGCGCCGTCCGAAAAAGCCGCTCCCTGCCTTTTCCCGCCGCGTATCCGTAGCTGTAATCGTCCTTAGCCTCGATGGTCCAGATCATTTGTTCCCCCTTGCCGCATGAGATCACCTACCTGTGACGACTGATGAACAGAAGGTGCGCCGGACATCCCCCCGCGCTTTCACCCCATTACATCCGGGAGATCAGTCCTTCCTGATCGTGGAGAGTGGCTTGGGCTTACCGTCCGGTTCCACTTTTTTCCAATCGCTTGGAAGCAGTTCGAATACCCGGTCCCGGATGTACTCGTTGTCTTCCTCCTCCGCCAAACGGAAGAAGAGGTCGAAGGAGACGTCCTGCCGGTTGACGAAGTCGGTGACGATCCTCACCATCCTGGTGATGAGCTTCATGCCCTTCCTGTCTTTGGGTACAGCGTCAGCCCACTGCCGCAGGGTCTCCACCTGCTGGATGAACCTGCCCTCCGCCTTCTCCTCCATGTCACCCAGGAATTCGTACATCCTCTTCTTGGGCGGCAGGGTGAAGAGCTTACCTATATTTACCTGCATCCCGCCGTCCTCATCCCTGCGGTAAACGGCCACCGGGAGGATGGGGGCCGGCGCCGCGCGGGCCAGGTTGGCCACCCCGAACTGGAAGGGCTTCAGCTCCTTGGGCTTGCTGCGGGTGCCCTCCGGGAAGACGAAGACCAGCTCTCCCCGTCGCAGGTATTTCAGGCTGAGGAGGATCGCCTCCGAATGGTCCTTCTTCTCGCGGTCTATGGGTATGACCCCGAAGACCTTCCAGAGCGCCCAGCCCATGGGTCCCTCTTTGCCCCTCTCGATGTCCTTCTTAGCCCAGGGCCACATGTGGCTGTGGGTGAGGGCTGGTTTGAGTGCCAGCGAGTCCGCTAGGATGTCCAGGCTGCTCTGGTGGTTTGATACCACGATGAAGGGGCCGGAGTGGGGTACGTTTTCCTGTCCCGAGACCTTTAAGTTGTATTTCCTGGATCTCGCACCCATTGCGAAAAACGGCCGTATGAAGACATACCTCCACCACATCTCGGACAGCCTTTCTCTCCGCTTGACATTACCCCGCGTCCCTTAAGATTAAGGTAATCACCGCCTGCGCGTCTATATCCCTAAGAGTCGTCTTTGACTTGAGCCTGCGGATCTCCTTTGTCCTGCACCTACTTTTTAGGTTAAACTTTAGACGTCGTTTTCGCATGGCTGGAATGTAAGTCTGGGCATCGTCGTAAGCGAAGCAGGCCTCCGGGTTCGACCGGCTGTTCCCCGGTACGGCTCTTCTACCCGAACCGCATGCAATGGACCATGGCCCGCTGCGCTGACTTCACGTCTGGATGGGTCGGGGCGCGTAAGCGTCCTTGGCAAGGACAAGGGGGGTCGAGTTATGTCGGTAATGGTCATCGGCGGAACGGGTTTTCTGGGCTCGCGGATCCTCAAGGGACTTGTGGATAAGGGGGAGCAGGTCGTCGCCTTCGACCTCTTCCCGTCCCTGGAGCTGCTGGCCGGCTACGAGGACAAGGTAACCGTGGTGAAGGGGGACAAGACCTCTATCGAACAAGTGATCAAGGCCATCAAGGACCATGGCGTGGAGAAGATAATCGACCTCGCCTATATCCTGGAGATCGAGTCCATGCAAAATCCGCACCATGCCTTGAAAGTGAACATCGTCGGCACCAACAACGTATTCGAGGCGGCGAGGTTGATGGACGTGAAGCGGGTCATCTTCTCCAGCTCTATCACCGCTTACGGGCACCACAACAACTTCGGCGACAAGGTCCTGGACGAGGACGATCCCCTTTACCCCATGACGGTATATGGTTCCTGCAAAGCCCTGTCCGAGTTCATGGCCAAGGTCTACGCCATCGCCTACGGCATGGAGGTCATCGTGCTACGCGTGGGGAGCGCATTCGGACCCGGAAGAACGGCGGGAGCCACGGCCTTCGTGAGCAACATCACCACCCTGCCCGCCCTCGGACAGCCTCTCTTCATCCCACTCAAGGAGAGCACTTACTTCGTATATTCCTCCGTGGACGACGTAGCGCGGGCTTTCATCACCGTTTGTAGTACCGAACCGGGTGCCCTCAAGCACAACCTCTACAACATCGGGGGTTTCACCCATCGCGGGGACGAGGTCGCCGCCCGCATCAAAGAGCTCATACCTGATGCGGATATAACCTTTGGCGACCTGGACGTATACTACGTCTTCCGCCTGGACAACTCCAGGCTCGGCGAGGATACGGGATTCGCCCTCGAGTACAACATGCCCGAGGGCCTCAAGGCCAATATCAACGAGACGCGCGAGCGGGAGGGCTTGCCGCCGGTGGGATAGGCCGGCGCGGCCGTTATTGCCGCCCCACCTATAGACGGACGATGAAGGAAAGCAGTCCTAGAACAGTACCTGTGATCGCATAGATGGGTATTGCCGGGAGGGAGGTCGCATCATGGCGCTGATGACCGCACAGGAATACAAGGACAGCCTCAGGGACGGCAGGGTGGTCTATCTCTGCGGGGAGAGGGTGACGGACGTCCTCGCCAACCCCATGCTGAGGACATGCATCGAGACGGCTGCCATCGACTACGAGATGACCGAGATGCCAGAGTACCGCGACCTGGCGGTGGTCACTCGTGAGGACGGCGATCCCATCAGCCGTTATTACCACGTGCCGCGCAGCGGGGAGGACCTGCTGAAGCGGCATGAGCTCATGGTGGAGGCCACACGGCTGGGGAGCGGGGCTATTCCCTTCACCCACGACATCGCCTCCGACGCCATGAACGCGGTGAACATCACCGCCACCCTTATGGGCAAGGAGGAATACAAGGAGCGCGCCGAGTCCTACCGCCGCTTCCTCCAGGACAAGGACCTTTCGGTAGCGGTGGCCATGAGCGACGTCAAGGGGGACCGCTCGCAGCGTCCCTCGTCCCCCGCGCAGGGACACCCCGACTATTACCTGCGCGTGGTGGAAAGGAATGCCGACGGCATCGTGGTGCGTGGCGCCAAGGCACACATCTCCGCCGCCGCCTACTTCAACGAGCTCTTCGTGGTCCCCTGCCGCAACATGAGCGAGGGCGACGCCGATTATGCCGTATCCTTCGCCATCCCTGTGGACACGGAGGGCATCATCCAGGTCGCTCATCCCATCAAGGCGGATTTCGGCCCGCTGGACTTCCCGGTGGACATCCCCCTGCGCTGGCACACCGACTCCCTGGTCATCTTCGACGATGTCTTCGTGCCCTGGGAGCGGGTATTCCTGTGCGGGGAATGGGCGTTCGCCATGCCCCTGGTCTACAACTTCGCTTACTTCCACCGCCATACCGCGGCCAGCTACCGCGTCCCCATGTCCGAGATGATGGTGGGCATGGCCCAGGCCATGGCGGAATATAACGGCGTGGATAAGGCCACCCACATCATCGAGAAGGTCACCGACCTGGTCATCTACGTGAACATGCTCAAGTCCCTCTCCCGCGCCGCCTGTGTGGACTACGTGGTGCACAGCGGCATCCCCACTCCCAATCCGGTGATAACCAACATGGCCAAGTACTACTTCGCCAGCAACTTCCACCGCTGCGTCGAGATGGTGCAGGACGTGTCGGGGGGCCTGCTCTCCACCGCCCCCACCTACGCGGATTTCTCCAACCCGGAGATAGGGGGATTCATCGATAAGTACCTCGGCGGTGTAGCCGGGGCGACGGCGGAGCAGCGTCTGCGCATGCTCCAGTTCATCCGCCGTATATTGTGCCAGGAGATCGAGGTACTGGCGGTGCAGGGCGAGGGGTCCTTCCAGGCCCAGCGCATGACCATCTACCTCGAGTCCCGGGACGAGATCCAACGCTACAAGAGCATGGTGGAAAAGGAAGCGGGCATCACACCGCCCTGAGCGAGGAGAAAAAGAGATGAACATCCTCATACAGAACATATCGACGCGGGAGATACCCGGTGTCCCCGACGCCGATGAGATGTGGACGGCCCTGAATCAGCACATCAACAGCCTGGCCTTCCCCGGGATCGTGTTCGACTTCGCTTTTATCTCTTCCGCCTCCTACTTCGTGGCCTCTAAATACATGGAGCTTCTCAACAACGTATATATCCTGGACAGCCTGATCAAAAACGAGGAGGGGCACGACGCCGCCATCATCTGCTGCTTCAACGACCCGGGCCTGCAGGAAGCGCGCGAGTCCCTCTCCATACCGGTGATAGGCGTAGGGGAAGCCGGCATGCTGCTGGCATGCATGCTGGGGCGCAATTTCGGCGTGGTCACCGTGCGCAAGAAGCTCATCCCCGTCGTGGAGGAGAACGTCAGGCGCTACGGCCTGGAGTCGCGCCTCATCCGCCACGCTCCCATCCGTTCCTGCGAGCTGGACGAGAAGCTCTACCCGGCCATGTTCGCCGACCCCGCAGGGATCGCCATCCCACCCTTCGAGGAGCAGGCGAAGAAGCTGGTGGAGGACGGTGCTGAGGTGGTGGTGGTAGGATGCGCATCTCTGGGGCCGGCTCTCTCCCTGGCGGGCTATAACAAAGTGGAGGGCACCCGGGTGCCCGTGGTCAACGCCACCGCGGCTGCGGTGAAGCTCGCAGAGGCCGCCGCATCCCTCAGTGTGAACCTGGGTATGACTACCAGCAAGGCGCTGAAGTACCAGTCCCTGCCCAAGCCTATCTTCGACGGTATCCGCGCCAACCTGGGCTTCGCATGATGGGGTCAGCCGTTCAATCGACACCTAGAGCCTGGTGTCCACGTGGGGTCTGTCCTCATGCGACACATGGGTTCAGCCCGGGACTTGTCACGGGGAGCGCGGCGACGTGGTGATCTCCACGCCGGGGGCCAGGCCTTCACGCTTGGGGTCAGACCTGGAACTTGTCCGAGACAGGCAAGACAGGGCGGTATCATGCGATATGGTCGTTATAAAGCTATGCGGTGATGATCGATGAAACGGAGGACGGTATGACCATGGAACCCGATGTCTTGAAAGGAAGGGTCGCCCTGGTGACCGGGACCAGCCGCGGCCTGGGGCGTGGTATAGCCCTGGGGCTGGCCCGTCACGGCGCCGACCTCATACTGACCTCGCGCAAGCTGGAGCTCAACCAGGAGCTGGCGGAGGAGATCCGCGCCATGGGCAGGCGCGCCCTTCCCCTGCAGACGGACATCATGAAGGTCGCGGAGATCTACGCCACCGTGGAGAAGGCCGCCAGTGAATGCGGGGCCATCGATATCCTGGTCAACAACGCCGGCACCAATCCCATCCGGGTCAACGCCGTGGACGTCGAGGAATGGTCGTGGGATAAGATACTCGATACCAACCTCAAGGGGCTCTTCTTCTTCTCGCAGGCGGTGGCCAGGCACATGATAGAGCGGGGCAAGGGGAAGATCATCAACATCTCCTCCGCCGCCGCGGCAGCCGGCACCCCGCTGGGCTCCGTCTACGGGGCCTCCAAGGCCGGCGTCAACCACCTCACCCGCACCATGGCCCTGGAGCTGGCCCCCTACAAGATCAACGTCAACGCCCTCGGGCCATCCTTCTTCGAGGTGGGCCTGAGCGAATACATCACCAAGAGCCCGGAGCTGACCGAAGCCATCATCGCCCGCACCCCCCTGGGAAGGATGGGCAAGGTGGAGGAGTTGGCCGAGGCCGTGGTCTACCTGGCCTCCGACGCCGCCGATTACATCACCGGACAGATCATCTACATCGACGGGGGCTGGGCCGTCTAAAGCGCGCGGATCTCGTCCAGGATGGGGAGGATGTATTCCCGGAAACGCACCGGGTCCTCGCTCATGGGGAAATGACCCATGCCCTCAAGCACCTGGAACTTGGCCCCCTTGATGTCATCCGCCAGCATCTGGGTGAGCATAGGCGGACAGGAGAAGTCGTATTCCCCGGTGAGCAGATATACCGCCACCTTGGAGGTGTCGATATCCTGTGCCAGCCCCACCAGGTTGTGCTCCACGCAGTGGTAGTTGAGCGCCCCTAACACGGCGATGGGCGCTCCCTGGCTGTAGCACCACCAGGTCTCCCGCTTGCAATACTCGGGTGAGGCCGGCCCCATGAGGTCGTAGGAGAGATGCGCGTTGAACTCGCTGTTGATGCGCGGGTGATATAGCCACTTCTGGTTAAGTCCCGGGGTGAAGTGCGCTGACTCGATGCCGATGACCGCCCGGAACTCGTCCGGATAGTAGTAGGCCAGGTCGGCCGCCAGGTGCCCGCCGATGGAGCATCCCATGTACACCGGCCTCTCCAGGCCCAGCTCACGGCTGAGGGTGACCACGAATGAGGTGAGAAAATCCCGCTTCAGCTTGTACTCACTTTTCCACCATTCGTAGTCCAGTTGTGGCAGCGACTTGCCGTGATACGGGATATCGTAGGCGATCATGCGATACTGCGCCGCGATCTCTGGGTCCGCCAGGAGATGCCTCCACAGGCGGCCGTCCGAGCCCGCGGTGTGCTGCAGGAGCAGGGGTATGCCCGCGCCGTTCTCCTCGAAGTAGACGCGGTATTCCCCCCCGTCCACGTCGAGGTAGATGTACCTGCCGGTGATGTTCTCGAGCCTGGCCATGGTTATCCCTCCCCCAGCGGTAGGGTGTTTTCCCGCATGAGCTCGATAAAACGGGAGAAGGCGCGGTAGTAGGAGCAGAAGGTCTGGAAATCGCCGCCGAAATCGAAACCGTGCAACAGCACCGCCGGCAGCAGGGCCTGGTAGAAGGGCGGCGGCACCGGTTGCAGGAGCTTCTCCCATTCCTCCAGGGGGGCGCTGATGCAGAAATCGTAGTCCCAGTCCTCCATGAGAGCGGGCGCTGCATCTATCCCCGCTATTCTGCCGTTCGCGACGAAGACCATGTACTTGTTCTCGCCCATGGTCAGCTTGAGGGTGGTGTACCAATACCTGGCCGCTATGGCGAACTCCGGGTCGTCGTTGGCGGCACGCACGAAGGCATCGACGTCGATGAGGCTCATCTTCCCTCCTAAGAATGGTTGCAGCCCTGAAGGCTGATATTACAAGGCAAGCCTGTGGTTGCTGTATACCAGCTTGCCTTCCTTAAACACGGCGTTGGGGTAGAGCACGTGTTCCATGTTCTCCAGGGGATTGCCGGGCAGCAGCACGAAGTCGGCCAGCTTTCCTCTGCTCACCGTTCCCAGCTCATCCTCCACACCGATGATGCGGGCGTTGTTGATGGTGGCGGCCTGCAGGACATCGATGGGCCTCATATCCGTGCTTGATTCCAGTAGCACCATCTCCATGCCTATGTTGCCCGCCGCTATCTGGGGCACTCCCCCATCGTTGCCACAACCGATGAGGGCCCCTGCATGATAGAGCTTGTTGAGGTTCTCGCTCCCCTGGACAAGGGCCTCGGTGAAGATCTTGGGGTCGATGATGAACATGAGGTGGCGGCGTTCGACGTAGGAGGGGTCCCGGTAATGCGCCTCGAACTTCATCAACGCCTTGTGCACCGCCGGCTCGCAGAAGGAGGGATACATGGTGCGGATGACCTCCAGACTGTTGGCCAACGCCTGCTGCACCATGGGATGATCGAGGTAAGGATCGCCGTTGCTGACTCCGGCCAGCGCCCATCCCACTTGCGCGGTGGGGATTATATAGCGATCGCCGGCTACGAAAGCCTCCACTTCGGCATCGTCCAGCACTTCATCGCTGGCCAGATGCTCCATGCCGTCCAGGCCGAACTCGATGGCCCGCTTAAAACCCCGGCGGAAACGATGGTGCGCGGATACCTTGAGCCCATGGGCATGGGCCTCGTCCACCACGGCGCGCAGGAGTTCGTCTTCCAGGATGGGGATAGGTTTCTGGCCTACGAGCATCTGGCGGTCGTCGAAGGCCAGTTTGATGAAGTTGCTCCCCCATTCCACGTTGGCCTTCACCGCGTCCCGGGCTTCCTGGGGAGTGGTGACCTTGCGCACGAACTTGCCCCATTTGGCCTCCAGGAACGAGGGTATCTTGAAGTACTCCGAGGGGTACCCCCCGGGCGTGTTGATGAAGGACCCCGCCGAGTAGACGCGCGGGCCCAGCAGCTCTCCCGCCTCTATGCGGTCCATATAGCGCCGGATCAATACGGGCATGGTCCCCGCATCGCGCACCGTGGTCACGCCATGGGTGACGCACTCCTCGAAGTTGCGCTCCACCTGGCGTCCCATCGCGCTTAAAGTATCCAGGCCGAAGTCGAGGTTCGAGGGGAGCAGCATATGGCAATGGGTGTTGATGAGCCCCGGGATGACGAAACTCCCCGCCGCATCCAGGACCTTCACGCCATCGAGCGCGGTGGCCTTCTTCTCGGTGAGGAGGTCCTCGATGCGTCCGTCCTTGATGAGCAGCCCGCGTTTGTGAAGCACCTGTCCGGCTACCACGTCCACGACCTCGGCATTGCTCAAGAGAAACGCCTCACCCGGCGCGGGTGCCCACACCACCGCATCCCGTTTCTTGCTGCGAAAATGCCGTTCCCTGGAAATGGGTTCCGCTACCGCGGCGGCAGCTCCCAATGCAATAGCCGTAAGTGCGATCCTGGTTGTCTTTCCCATACCCTCTCACTCCTTTTTGCCCAGCGTTGAATCCCGCATCTTATCCTCGGCCGCCCCGACTGGCAACCTGTATCCGCTATCTTTCTCATGTCACGTAACGTTAACGGATATAACATGTCAGGGCCGACCCTATCATTCTACTACCCACATGTCCTGGGGCATGCCGCCGGTGAGGAGCTCCAGGCCGTCCTCCTTGACCAGGTAGATGTCCTCGATCATATACCCCAGGTCTTTCAGGTTCGGGATGTCGTAACACCCCATCTCTATACACAGCACCATCCCCGGTTGGATGACGTTGAAGTCGTCCTGTGAGAGCCAGGGATATTCGTGGTTGCCCAGCCCGATGCCGTGCCCCACGAAATCTATGGGCTCGTTCTGCATCCATTCCTGAGCGATGATGGCGCGGTGGGCGAGGTCCCAGGCATCGCAAGCCCGCATGCCGGGCCGGATGTTGTCGATGGTCAACTGGTAGGCCTCGAGGGTCATCTTCACCAGGTCCTTCTGGCGCTGGGGCGGCTCCCCGATATGGAAGATGCGCTGGAAGTCAGTCCAGTACCCCAACATGGTCGGGCCGCAGTCGTAGAAGCCGGTATCCCCCTCGGCAAACACCCGGTCAGCCTGGGGCGAGACGTAGCGCCATCCCGCTATGCCCTGCTGCGACGGCGATGAGAATAAGACGAAGCTCATGGTGACCGGGCAGTCGAACATGTCCTCGTCTATCCACTTCTGCCACATCGCTCTCTGCACGTCCCGCTCCTTGGCCCCGGGCTTGATAGCCTCGAAGCCGGCCCTCACGCAGCGGGTAGCCCGGTCGCAGAGGTCGCGCATGAGGGCGATCTCCCACTCCGTCTTGATCATGCGACATCCCCAGATAACCGGGTCGGCGGCTGCATAGGCCGCCAGGGGCAGGGCTTCCTGAAAACAGTCCAACTCGTCCTGGGAGACGTTGAGTAAAAAGCTGTCCCCCCGTTCCCATCCCAATATCCCGTTATAGACCCCGGTATCCCTCAGGGCGGTCACCAGGCACTCCTGAAAGGTGGTGGGAAGCCACCATAGCTGCACCCCGCACCAGGTGCGGATGTCTTTCACCCAGGTGGTCTGGCGGGCATTGTTGTTGAAGACGTTCTCCACGATGAGCACGGTCTCGCCTTCCCGGGGCAGGATGGCGCAGTACCTCCAGCGGTGTGTCTCCATGAGGCAGGGATCGCGGAAGCCCGTAAAGTAGTAGACGTTGGCCGGTGAGAACAGGATAATGGCGTCCAGCTCCAGCTCGTCCATGAGCTCCCGCGCGCGCTTGTTGCGCCGCTCGAACTCGGACTTGGGAAGGGTGGGATAGGGCGCCTCTGCCGCCTGTTCCCCCCAGTCCACCTCAGTGATGTACTCGGTCATGGCAAGCACCTCCGATCGATCTCTGGCCTCCGCGTGGAAGCCAACAGAGCAGGCGAATGTATATCCTTCTATTTACCCTTGTTGCACGCAGGAGCAAACATACAGGCACGGCACGGCCGGACAAAGTCATCCCCTGCATTCCAGGTCTGTATCGATTATGGCTGCGCTTATAGTGCAATGGCAACGACTGGAATGGCGCAGCGCAGCCCATCGCATGCGGTCAAGCCCTGTTGCCATATCGATGCTGCGGTCAATAATATGATTGCGTAACGCTTGCAGCCGAGGAAAAAGCCGGGAGGGTACCCGCAAAGTGGACGAGTGCTGGGACGCCATCGTCGTCGGTGCCGGTATCGGCGGGCTCACCGCCGCTGCACGCCTGCTCGAGGACGGCCTGCGGGTGCTGGTGGTGGAAAGCGACCCCCACCCCGGCGGCACCGCTTACGCCTATCACCGTAAGGGCTTCTACTTCCCCATGGGGCCCATGGGATTCAGCAGCCCGGAGATGGTCAGGGATGCCTTGAGGCGGGCCGGCGTGGAGGAGGAGTTAAAGCTGAGTAGAGTACACTACCGGCTGCATGCCTTCGGGCTGGAGGCGCCCCTGTCCTTGCCCTATGCGGAGATGATCAGCGAGCTTGCCGCGCTTTTCCCGCAGGAGGAAGCCGGCATCAGCCGCTTCTTCGGTCACATGGATAAGATATCGTCGCTGCAAGACCGCCTGGCCAAGGAGGGTGCAACGCGTTCCCGGCAGGAGGAATCCGTCAGCGCCGCCGCTTACCTCAACAAGCTCGTGGGGGACTGGAGGCTGCGCCGCATCCTGGGGAGCATGGGAAGCCGCGAGCCCTATTCCGGCACGACCCTTCTGGCCGCCATGTGGTCGCTCCTCTGCGATAAAGGTATCCATTATCCAGTGGGAGGGATGCGCCACCTCAGCGATATGCTGGCGGCGAAGTTAGGCTGGGAAGCCACTGCCCCCGGAAGTGAGAGCGCACCCGCCGCAGCTCGGCTCACCTCGCCGGGCACCGGGCGCCTCATGCTGGACAGCGAAGCCACAGGGATCGTGGTGGATGAAGGGCGAGCCCGGGGTATCATCCTCCGCGATGGTGCCAGGCTGGAGGCGGACGCTGTTATATCCAACGCCGATTACAAGGCAACCTTCACGCGGCTCCTCCCCCGCGAAGCCGTTCCCGACGAGCTTTTCCATGCGGTCTCCACGGCAAGGCAGACCGCTTCCAACCTGCAGGTATGCCTGGGTTTGGACGCGTCTCGGGTGGAACTCTCGGCATTTGACAAGGCAAGCCGCATCATCTACCGCAGGGACTCCACCGAACAGCCTCCGGACGATACGGGTCCTGACTGGGATGCCTCCGAGATCGATCCCCGCGCTTTGGCGGGAGAGGAACTGGAGGCCACCCTTCTCTCCGCAGATGACCCACTGCTCCCCCCCGCAGGATGCGCGGTCCTCGTGATCAGGGTGGCGGTCGCACACCGCCACTTCGCCCGTTTCAGGCCGCAACGAAAGAGGAGGCTTCCCGGATACTTCTCGTACAAGACCTCTCTCGCGCATGCCTTGGTGAAGGAGGTGTCCAGGCTGGCCCCCGGCCTGGAGGACGCCGTCCTTTACATGGATGTGGCCACCCCCCTCACTTTCGAGGAGAGGGGCGGCAGGAGCGAGGGTGCGGTGGCCGGTTGGTCCTGGGATCACCTGGAGGGCTCAGGCCAGGAAGCGGTCGAGTTGGTGCGCACTCCCATCGCCGGCCTGTACATGGCCGGATATCAGGCTTTCTCCATGCTCGCCCTGGGAGGCGTTCCTTCCGCGATGTTCAGCGGCCTCAAGGCGGCCGAGTATCTCCTCGCGGGA
The DNA here is from genome assembly GCA_964354675.1 of uncultured Actinomycetota bacterium. Taxonomy (GTDB): domain Bacteria; phylum Actinomycetota; class Geothermincolia; order Geothermincolales; family RBG-13-55-18; genus SURF-21. Next base: position 11,889 of record CAYHAT010000022.1, read on the forward strand.
ACCAGCCCGATTAGCGATATGCGCATCCCCGGTTAGGTGATGGCGCAGGATGCCGTCTGTTCCTTGCGCTTGCCTTGCAATCGTTGCATCCAAGTTAACAATGTATTCGTGGTGAGGTTGGAGATGAACATGCCCTGCATGGTCGCGACTATGCACCTTCTCTCCCGGGTATCGAACTCGTCGCGAAAACCCGCATCGAGTTCGACAGGGGCGCCATCCCTGGAGGTAACGGCAGCCCTGACCCAGGAGAGAGCGAGATGCTCTCGCTCATCGAACCTGGAGCGGTCGAGGTACACGAGGTCCTCGATCTCGCCTTCGCTCATCCCTGCGATCCGACCGAATCGCTGGTGGGCCGAGCTTCATATGATACACGAGTTTGCCATGGCGGTGACGAGCATGATGCGTTCGCGAAAAACCGGGGAGATGGCGCGCAGCAGGTAGACTTCCGCCAGCGGCGCCTGCATTCTCAGGACCCGTTCCAAGTGGTAGAGAAGATGCGGGAGACTCCTGAAGGTCCGGCTCGTGACCCCCTTCTCGTAGACCTCCCAGTCGCACTCGTGCAGCATCGCATCCGGTTCGCGCCTGCTCGACACCACACCGTAGGCGGCGACTCCCATTAGAGCGGCCGGCCATAGTCTGCGCATGTTATCCCCTTTCCCCTAACCGGGCTTGCGCTCCCCAGGCACTATCTCGACTTCCCTCTTATTGGCCCGCTTGATGACCGTGAGGCTGGACTTCACCCCTATCTGCTCCTCGGTGAGCATGCGGTGCAGGTCATCTACGCCTGCTATGGGGCAGCCGTTGAAGGCCACGATGATGTCCCCTTCCTTGATGCCGGCCCGCAAAGCCGGGCTGTCGGCCTCCATCTGGGTCACCAGAAATCCCTTGCTCACCGAGAGGTCGTGGTAGCGCACCACCCGCCGGTTCAGGGATACGTCCTGCCCAGCCGCCCCGATGTAGGAGCGCTTTACCCGGCCGTATTGTATGAGGCGGCCCGCCACGAACTTGGCGGTGTTCACGGCGATGGCGAAGCAAAGCCCCTGGGCGGGATAGATGACCGCGGTGTTCACGCCGATGACCTCGCCCCGCGAGTTCACCAATGGCCCCCCGGAGTTGCCCGGGTTCAGGGCGGCGTCGGTCTGGATGACATTGTCGATGAGCCGGCCGGAGCGAGACCTCAGGGAACGTCCCAACGCGCTGATGACCCCGGCGGTCACCGTGCACTGGAAACCGTAGGGGTTTCCCACCGCGACGACCAGCTGTCCCACCCGCAGGAGCTGGGAATCCCCCAGGCACAGCGGTTCCAGGCCGGGAGCGCTTATCCTCACTACCGCCAGGTCGGTGTCGGGGTCTTCTCCCACGATATCGGCCCGGAAGCCTCTGCCGTCTGGCAAAGCGACCTCCACCTTGCGGGCTCCCTGCACCACGTGGCTGTTGGTGAGGATGAAGCCATCGCCGGTGAATAAGAAGCCGGAACCGGTGCCCTGGACCTCACCTGAGGGCAGGCCGCCCGGCCTCCCGCGCTTCTGCGCTTTCTGGGTAACGGAGATGTTCACCACGGAGGGGCTGACCTTCTCCGCGGCGCCGGATACCGCGCTCGAATAGGCGTCGAGGAGATACCCATCCTCTTCCGGGACAGGCGGCATCTCCTGTCTCTCATCCTCCTCCAGTGCCTCGCCCGATATAAGCCTGAGGTTTCTTTCCATGATCCCTTCTTAATCCTCCCGACAGATCTCTCTGCTTTTTCCTCTCCGATCTCAGCTCCGCAATAACTGCGGATACCATCTCAACTTACCGGCCGCAGAGATGTTTTGCAATGCTAACTATCTATCGGTTCGAATCATCTGCAGCCCGCAGATCGAGGCCCCCACAAGCAGGATTCCGGCGGCAGGTTTACAGCTTGAAGGCCATGAAGGCGACCTCGAAGGGCAGGTGTGCGAAGCGCTTTCTTCCCTTTGTGGTGAATCCGAGCCTGGAGTACCAGGCGCGCAGTTCGGTCTGGCCGGAGATGATGCCTATCTCCAGCCGCCGGGCGCCGGCCGCTCTCGCTTCCTCTATTATCTTATCACCAGTGCCTCCCCGCAGCCTTTATGCCTGTAAGCTGGCAGGACCGCCAGGCGCTCCAGATAGCATACCTCCTCTCCGGCATGCTCCAGGGCTGCGCAACCGCACGGTCGGCCCTCGAGTTCCAGGACGAAATACCTGACCCCTTTGCCCATGGCGGAACCCACCCATTCCTCGCTGCAGAAGGAAGGGTGGGTGGGGCAGTTCTCGGGTGTGAGGCCGAAACTCTCGGCCACATCGCGAAAGGAGTCCCGGATCAGACCAGCGAGAAGCGGGATATCCCTGCCGGAAGCCTCCCTGATATTCGTGCCAGTCCGTCCGAGGTTGTTACTCATACTCCACGGTGATGGAATCCAACTGGACCGTTTGGCTGCCGTCGCTCACCAGGAACGCCTTTATATATAGAGTCCCCGAGCCGGCCTCCGTGGCGAACTCTTCTATGTGGTCGTTCACCTCGGCCGCAGAGTTCGCCTCATCCCTTGTCGTCGCCCTGGTCCAAGCGGAGCCGTCGCAGAAATACCAATCCTTGCCGTCGGGCGATAGCTGGTAGGCAACGCTTCCCTCGTTCTCTGGGCCAAGGGTCTCACTGAACCCGGCGAGTTCCGTGTACTCCAATCCCACCTTGGTGACCACGGACGGCCTGCCGGTGGAATAAGCTGCCGGAGGGTACTTGGCGATGAACGTGGTGTGGTCGGCGTACTCGTTATCCGCCACGTGAGAGAAACCTACGGTGTAGATGTTGTTCGATGCGTCAACGGCACAAGAGCGCGTACCTACCAGATAACCTTCTTTGCTGACCGTCTTTGGAAAGCCGCTCGCCAGGGAGGCATCGGGTCTATACACCAGCGTCAGGACTTGAGGTGATACCGACTGGCCGATGAAGGCGGCCGAGATATTGCCCAGGCCATCCACGCTCCCGCGCCATGCATCCGGAGGGCTGTAATTACGCACCCCGTCCCGGTCGCAAACCTGTGGCCACCCGGAGAGCTGCTCCCCGTCTACGCTGTAACGGGTGACCAACAACCTGCCGCTATCCTCGTTGGTCCCCTGGCTCGTCCCCACTATGCAGTAGTCGCCGTTGGCGTCCTGAGATATCGCGAAGTATTCGTCATAGCTTCCGGCGGCGGAATCCCATATCTTGGGCCAGCCCGCCAGCACGTTACCATCCAGGTCGAACTTGTAGAGGACCGCGTCGCGGCCGCCGGAAGCGGACCCTGCATACCCCACAACGACCAGGTTCCCGTCCGCATCCTGCATGATGTCGTATGAAAACGCCTCCTGGCCCGCCACGGGCTGGTAGGCCTTCGGCCATCCCTCGACCGGGCTGCCGTCCGGTGAGTATTTCGCCAGCAGGATCTGGTCGTGCCCGGTGGGACCGGAAGCCCCGCACGCTACGATATCGCCATTGGGATCGACGATGACCCCTACGCCGTAAGCCTGGTTGCTGGCCACGTATTGCGGCCAGCCCGGGAGCATGTTGCCGTCCGGGTCGAGCCTCCACATCGAAAATATCCACGACCGCCCGATGACGATGGAATAACCTGCGATAGCGATGTTCCCAGCCTTGTCAATGGCGACGTCCTGGCCTTCGTTCCACCGGTAGACGGGATCGGTATAGAACTTGGGCCAGCCAGGCAGGATTCGCCCTTCCGGGCTGTACTTGGCGACCATCAGCTGTCCCGTTATCGGCTCGGCGGGCATATCCGTGTTGGAGCCTACCGCCACGATGTTGCCCTCCGGATCGAAGGCCATCTGGTGATATTCGGGGGCCTGCTCGGGAAGCGGGTCGGCGTAAGTGGCCGTCCAGAAAGCGTCGTCGGGAAGCCGCTTGAGCTCTGCGAGGGAGTCGCCATCCTCGTTCACGCTCACGAGTTGGCTGTCGAAGGTGAAGTCGGAAGGATTCTCGAATTCCCATGTCTGCTGCTGACCTGCCCCCTTGCCGCAACCGGCCACCAGGATCAGGCACGCGGCACAGAGCAGCGCAACGAACGAAAAGGCCAAGACGTGGATGCGAACGCCCTTCATGTCCTCCCCCTTTAAGCCCAGCGATCCGACAGGTCAGATCATATTATACCTATGCCTCCCGACCGCGCCTCAATACGCCGCAGCAGGTCGGTTTGCGGTCGTAATAACCGTATCTCACCACCGAGTCCAGCATGGCTTTGACGTTCTCCGGCTTTGCGTTGGGCGGCACCTCGCAGCCTGAACTCAGGATGAACCCCCCTCCCCTGCCCACCTCCTCGATCAGGCGCTGGCAGTACTCGTCCACCTCCGCCGTACTTCCCAGCGTGAGGAGGTGCGCGGGCACGTCGCCCATGAGGCAGATGCGGTCGCCGATGACCTCTTTGGCCTTGAAGATATCCGTGGCGCCGTCGCACTGCACGATGGTCTTGCCCGCCGGGAGTTCCCTCAGGATCTCGAGGTTGAGGTCCCAGTTGCCGTCGCAGTGGAGCACGGTGCTGATGCCGCCGTCGGCCAGCCTCTCCACGATATCCTTCACCGCCGGCAGGGAGAGCTCCCGGAAGACCCGCGGCGATATGAAGTCGTTGGACGAGCGGTGCAGGGCCAGCATGATACGCTTGATGCCGGTGGTGAGGCAGACCAGCCTGAAATAGAGGACGAGGGAATCCGAAAGGGCGTCCGCCGCTCCCCCGATCTGCCGTGGTGACTTTTTTATATCCCTGGCGAAGTCCCGCACCCCCCGCGCCATGGAGAAGATGTCGAAGGCCGCCTCCACTCCCGTGGCATGCAGGATGGCCATGCCTCTTCTCTGCAGGCGCTTGTACTCCACCATCTTCAAGGCAAGGGTCTTCGCTATGCGGGGCAGCATGAACCCGTAGGTGCGCCAACCCCCCGGGACGTTCTCCCACATCCTCGGCACCAGTCTCATGATGAACATCCAGTACGTGAACCAGGGGAGCTTCTCCCCCTGTCCCACGAGCCAGCCGTAATCGTCCGGGAACATGCTCTCCTGTTCCAGGAACTGGCGGATGGCGTCTGGCGCGAGCTGGCGCCCCGGCTCCAGCACCTTCATGGGCCAGATCAGGGTGCACACCTCCGGGTCGAAGATGTTGATGTGGTAGTAGACGTCATGCGGCCCGAGGTCGTCCAGCAGCCTCTCGATGCCGCGATGATACTTCCAGGGATCGTAGAGCTCGACGTTGGTGAGCCCGTTATAGGAAGCGTTGAAATAATAGATGAGGGGGCCGACTGGAACGCGGTCCGGCACCTGCAGGTTGATCACCGCCCGCAGCCGCTCCTCCGCGGTCATGGTGTCCCGGGGATGGAGCATGATCCGCTCTTTCATGGCTGGATCCTCCTTGGTCCGGTTAAAGACTACCTGTATTATACCGGACCGCGATTCCCCCTGAGATCCTTTTGGGATGCAGTTTCTAGGTGCGCCAGCACCTGACTTCGTTATGCTCCTATCACCCGGTCTTTATGCCTGGCAGCAATAAATCTCTGTGGATCAGCCCTGAGGGGACAGGGAGCGTTCGATGTGGCGACGGCAGGCCTGCAGGACCTCGTCCGAAAGACCACTGCCCCGCAGCGCACGGGCCAGGGTGAGGCCCCCGACCATGGTCGCCAGCATGGCGAGCGCTTCCTCGTTCGGGTCGTTGAGCCCCGCCTCCTCCAGGCGTGATGCCAGTTCTTGCGCCATATCGCCTATCTCCCCGGCAAGCACCTTGCGTACGGCTGGATCCCCCCTCGCTATCTCGCCCAGGTTGGCAGGAAGAGGGCATCCGCTCTCCGGATGGTCCCGGTGCGACCTCGACAGGTAGCTTCTCGCCACCGTTCTCAACCAGTCGGCACCTTTCAGATCGCCGGCGGCTGCGGCGAGCAGCGCGCGCGACTTGCGAAGGGTACCCTGGAAAGCCTCCGCCATAAGCGACATCTTGGATGGGAAGTGGGCGTAGAACCCGCCCACGGTCATCCCGGCTTCTCCCATGACGTCGGCCACGCTGGCGCCGGAAATTCCCTTTTGCCGCATAAGCGAGCCTGCGGACTCGAGGATCCTCTCGCGGCTCCTGTCCTTCCTTTCGGTCTTCGCGTTTACCATTGCCTTCCTCTTTCCCCCTTACGCCGCGCCGATCGATGGGTTATAAAACAACCGTTCTGGCTAAGCGCTTTTCATGCGGGCAGCGAGGAACTTCTCCAGATCCGGAGGCGGGCTCGTCTCCTCGCGTTGCCTCAACTTGATCGCGTCATCGCCCTCGCAGGTGGGGGTGCATACGCCGCATCCGATACAGATATCGCTATCAACGACCGCGATGTCATCGACGATGGTGATGGCGTTGACGGGACACCTCTCCTCGCAGGTGCCGCATCCTATGCAATCGTCAGCCTCCACGCAAGCAACGTAGTTAGACCGCGTATAGGTCAGGAGCCCGCTGGCCGACCTGACGCGGAAGAAGCCGCAGCAGCAAGGGCAGCAGTTGCAGATGGTGCGCAGGCTCCCCTCCACGTTGTCACATACGTGCACCA
>CAYHAT010000023.1:0-18028 GCA_964354675.1 uncultured Actinomycetota bacterium
TGCGCCGCTTGCCCCGCGGGTGGAGTTCACCGTTGAGCAGCACCTGCTCCTCTTCATCCTCCTCGAACATCCTCGAGACGCAGGTCCTGGCGCACAGCTTGCACTTCGCGCAGTATTCATCGACGAAGTAGCGTGGAGGAATGGCAGGGTCGCTCTCGAGCACCGCGTCCGTCACCACCGTGCCCAGATACATGGCCGCGCCGTATTCCTTCGTCATCACGTTGCCCGACCAACCCTGTCCCGCTATGCCAGCGGCGACGGCCCCGAAGCGATGGGAGAAGCTGGGTAGGGTCGCTACTACGTCGGGATGGCGGCGGTAGGAGGAGTTGGCGGGGACCTCCTTTGCGCGAAACCCCTTGGTTACAAGCCAGTCTGAAAGACTCTTGCTTATGCGGTAGGTGCGCTGGTTCATGCGCAGCTGGTCAAGCTCGTGGGGAGCCTGGCCCTTCTTGGAGAACCAGTCGTAGATGGCGCCTTTATCCATGGGCAGCGCGAAGGAGACGATGGACTTGGCTCCCGGCATGGTATAGGTAGGGTCTAGCGATGGCGGGCCGTCCAGGCGCTCCGGTCCTGCTACCCCCATCACATCCACGCCCTCGGACTTAAGGAAATCCTTGATCTTCGCCTCTGTGGCCCCCATGGCATGTACCCCTTTTATCGGTTGCGCAGCAGATGCCCGGTACTCCGCTCAGGCCGACATCGAGCCTGGACAATGATTTTAACGACTGTTAAAATTATAACCGAAACGCGTATGATGTCAAACCCCGGCGCACACGCCGGTGTCTTCGACAGTATGAGTCAGGAGAGCGTCCTTCGGAGCACCGTTACGGCGACCGGGCTTACAATCATAGGTCATGAACAGGGAAAAGCAGGGTTCTATGGGAATAAAAAGCAAGAATGCTGCAGAGACTTCCGCACCTGCCAAGGCCTCCAAGAGCGACATCACACGGGAGAGGATCCTGCGGGCGGCCCGCAGCGTCTTTGCCGAACATCCCTACAACGAGGCCAGCTTCCGCATGATCGCCAGGGAAGGCGGGTTCGACCATCCCCTGATCAATTATTATTTTCCCTTAAAGCCTGACCTATTCGAGGCGGTAGTGGCGGAGATTTGCGATGAGTTCTTCCAGGCCAACATCGCCTGTCTTGATGGGCTGGAGCGAATGACCCCGCGCGAGGGCTTCCCGCTCTATGTAGACCGTTTTCTTGACTTTAACGCTCGCAGTCCAGAGCCCATGCGCATCATCCTGCTCAACGTAGCTCATGTGGACCGCCTGGAGGAGATCCCGGGTTATCAACACATCCCCGATGTCCTGGCCCGCACCAGGGGCACCTTCGAGGAGAGGATCCCCCTGCGGGCATCCGGGGAGGAGATCGGCATGTTCCTGAACAGCTTCAACGCCCTGGTCATCTGGTTCCTGGGGGCCGACACCTGCCAGGCACAGATATTAGGGTTGGAGCCTGCAGGCGAAGAGTACTTCGCCTGGGTCAGGCATGCTCTTCTCTACGTATTCCTGCCTCTCCTGGAGAAGCTTATTACCGGTTAAGCCGCCTGGTCCCTCGTCGCCTGGAAAATGCCCGGCCTGCACCTCAAATGGTATGGGGTCACCCCCGGACATGGGACATTTCAGTAGACGTTTTCAAGAGATGGGGTCAGCCGTTTAAAAGACACATATTAGGGAACCTTGACCCGATTGCTGTCCACATCAATGAATATGTGTCGTTTGAACGGCTGACCCCATCTTAGCGATTCGTTGGGAGAAATGTCCCATGCCCGGGGCTGACCCCTACCTAGGCTTGGGGCTTCGTACGAGCGGGGATGAGGGAACGGAAGAGCCGCCGGTCCTCGACGTCGAAGGTACGCAGCAGCAGCAACGCTGCGATGTATACGAGGAAGAACGCGATGACCATCTCTGGCAGGGGAAGGACGTTGCGCAGCGGCAGGAAGGCCAGGGCGGCGGTCGCGGAAGCCAGCAGCGGTTTCCAGAGATTGAAGATGCGCGGACTCACACGCAGGTGCCTCCAGGAGAAAAAGATGGTCATCCCGAAGAGGCATGCCTCGGCCACCAGGGTGCTCACGGCCGCGCCCACCAACCCCAGCAGCGGGGCGAGGATCAAGCATAACCCGGTGTTGATGGCCGCGCAGAGCAGGATGGCGATGACCGAGAACCGCTGCTTGTATTGGGAGTTCATAAGGTCGATCAACGGGATATAGGCAAAGCTGAAGAGGGGGATGGCCGCGAGTATCCACAGAGCCGGGCTGGCGCCGGTGTAGGACTTCCCATAGACCGCGGAGATGATCTGATGCGCGTAGATCGCGAGCAGTCCGGTGAAGGGCAGGCTCAGGCAGGCCAGGTACTTCACCACCAGCCGGATGGCGTCCTTATGCCTGCCGTCGGATGACTTGCCTATCCTGGCCAGGAAGGGGAAGACGGCGGTCATGCACGTAGCCGGGATGATGGCCAGCATCCAGATCACGCGGTAGGCGGAGCTGAACAGGCCCGCCTGTTCGTCTCCCTTGAAGAGTGAGAGCAGCACCGTGTTGGAATACCCGAAGAGGAAGGTCAAGACCCCGATCACACCGAAAGGCAGGGCTCCTATGACCATCCTCTTCCAGAACGCCAGGTCGAAGGAGAACACCGGCTTGCCCAGCTTGCGGGTGAGGATGATAAAGTCCATGGCCATGGAGATGGTAGCCCCTACCATCATCGCGAAGGCTATCCCCATCAGGCCGTAGCCGCTGAAGAGGAGAGCCGTGCCCACACCGAAGGTCAGCAATATATCGACCATGTCCACCAAGGCCTGGTATTTCATCACCTCGAAGGCCTGGAAGATGGCGTCGAAAAAGCGCCTGAGCCCGGTGAAGACCAGCAGGCTGAGCCCGATGAGGAAAAGGGGTATGCGTGTATCCGGCGCCCGGGGAGTGAACGCGATGATCAAGGCGATTATCCCCATGCTTGCAAGGCCGGCGATGAGGCGCAGGATGGTGAGGTCCCCGATATACTTGGCCACGTCCTCCTTGTGGTTTGAAAGCTCTCTCACCACCATCTTGGGCAGGCCCATCTCTCCCACGATGACCAGGATGGAGGCCAGGGCAAGGGCGAAGGAGAAGGCGCCGAAGCCCTCGGTACCCAGTTCCCTGGCGATGAAGATGGTGAAAAGGGGCATGAGCACTGCCCGGAAGACCCCGCCCCCTACGATCAAGGCTATGTTTTTTGCTATCCTCTTAGCGTCGTTCAGCAGCTTTCCCTTCGCTTGTTTTCCGGGGGTCAGCCGGTTGCATGCCGGATATGGGATCTACCGCATGCAAGCCCTGACCTCCGTCTCGATTCTTGTCCTTCGCACCCATTCCGCCAGGCATGCCAACAAAGTATGGGCACGCCTGTCTTCTGTGTCAATCGGAAGGATAAGGGGAAAGCCTTAGGTGAACCCGGCCTCCGTGAATATCAGATTTATAACAGACAGCTCGCTCAAGGTCTCTTGCGACGCATGGGATCGTCCTTCTTGGACACCACCTTATCCACGAAAATACCGATTTCGTCCTGTGCCATGCTCATGGGCAGGAACCGCCTGTCGAATCCGTCTCCCTTCAGTATGAGCGTGGGCACTTTCATTCTCTTCATCATCTCCCTGCGCAGATAGGATACGGAGCCCTCCGCATGCTTGCATGCGTGATGACCCAGGTAGATACAACAATCCGCTCCCAGGTCCTCCACGGCGTAGGCTATATCCTCGAGCCAGCGTACGGACATGAGGTCAGCTCCCATCTGCCTGGTCATGGGCATTTCGAAGGCTATCTCGGAGAGCGCCCGCAGCATGCCTTCCCTGCTGGCCATATCCACGCGTGGGAAGAATTGGACGGTGATCATGTCACCGAGCAGGGTTATGCCCCTTTCCTCCGTCCAGGTGTACATGCCGTGGAGATCAAAGAGATAAGGGATGTAGCTGATGTAGACGCGCGCGGCTTCATCTCGGGCGGCATACTCCCCCCGGCGCATTCCCTCCTTACAGACCTCGACCATCCTGCGCATTATCTCCACCGCTTCCTGCGTGCCCCATAGTTGAGCCCTGGTAGCCATGAAGGTCAGGTTGAAGATGTTGGGAACGGGGCAGGGCCTGAGCTTCTTCACTTCCCATATCTCGCGGTACAGCTCCGCCCCCCTGCAGGCCCGCTCCAGCACCTCGCGCAGTCTCCTCTCGGACAGCTTCTCATGCGCGAACTCCTCCAACTCGCCGATGAGGGTCAGCAGGTAGCGGAAATAGGTCTCTTTCGCCTGCGCCGATTCCCCTATGGGTTTCTCCAGTATGAACTGGGGGATATGCAGGTAATCGGCCGCAAAGGCATGCACTTTGGCGTTGGGATCGCAGCTCCCCACCGAGTTGGAGACGATGGCGTCGGGGGTGAGGGTGTTGCCCATACAGAGGGACGCGATGGTTATGGTGTTGGACGAACACAGGGAATCGGGAAGGCCCAAGCTCGCGGCGAAGTCCAGGTAACGCTCTCCTGTCCCGCGCATACATTGACCGCCAGCCCATCGATAAGTTCCGTGCATATGGGCACAAGGTTTGCGAAGGCGAAGATGATCTCGGGCGGGAAGGTGATAGGTATCAAGACCACCTTCTTGCCCTTTTCCCTGGCCTGCTGAGCTTTCTTTAGAACGCTGTAGACGCTCTTGAGGAAAAAGACGTTCACGGACCGCGCCGCCTCGAGCTTAAAAAGGCCGCGGACCGTGTTTCTTAGATCGGGGTTTACGAAGGCAGCGACACCTTCCACATCCTCATCGCTCATCGACTCCGGTAGCAGGTCTATCAAGCCGAGGATCCCCATGACCCGCTCGAAGGCGTTCTCGCATGCCCGGACCGGAAGCCTTCTGTCCACTTTACATCACCCCCTGGCGCATGGATAAGCAGTGTGGATCACCCTTGAGGTTTATCCAAACCCGGCGGATCTTAAACCTATACAGGGCAAACCCGTTACTGGAGCCAGCCTTGCCGGTTTGCAGCATGGGTCCGGTAAGACAACACCTGGTGCAAGATCCTAAGCTACGTGGCCGCGGACGGCGCTGTCGCTTTCGCGATGCTTGTGCCGCTTGTGCCGCTTGTGCCGCTTGTGCCGAGTGCAGCCGAGGTGAGTGCAGCCGAGGTGAGTGCAGCCGAGGTGCATTCTCTCGCGCGTGGAGGCAACTTCCGGGTGGACGGCGCTATTTCGAGATGCGCTTGCTGACCGCCGATACCAGCCGTAATTGCAGGCCGGGGAAGAGCCGCTTGAAGTAGTACATGATGTAGGCCTCCCGCCCCAGCAAGAGGAGGAACTTGTTTGCGGCCACCGCTTCGAAGACCAAGCGGCCGGCCTCTTCGGGGTCCATCCCCTTGTTAGCGAGCATGGCGGCGAACCTCTCCTCGTTGGCCCGCTGTCTCTCGTTGCGGTAATGGCTCCGGGTGCCCGAACCGATATTGGTGCTGACCGCACCCGGGCAGACCAGGGTGACCCCCACGCCGTGGTTCCTGGCCTCGGCCCAGAGCACCTCGGAGAAGCCGGCCAGCCCGAACTTGGTGGTGGTGTAGGCGATGTGCAGGGGCAGGGCGATCAGGCTGGAGAGGGAGCCGACGTTGACGATGTGCCCTTCCCCGCGCTGCACCATCTGGGGCAGGAAAAGGCGCGCACCGTAGACCTCTCCCATGAGGTTGATGCCCGTGATCCACTCGATGTCGTCCAGGGGGATGGTGTCCAGCTCTCCGCCCACCCCGACGCCGGCGTTGTTTACCAGCACGTCCACCCGTCCCCACTCGGAGAGCACCTCATCGGCGAATTTCTCCATCTCCGCGCGCCTTGAGACGTCGACCCTCTTCACCAGGCACTTCCCGCCGATGTTCTCTATCATGGAGCGCGTCTCCTGCAGACCCGCCTCGTCGAGGTCTGCCAGCACCAGGTCGCAACCGGCCCGGGCGAAGGCCAGGGCTGTACCGCGTCCCAGCCCCGAGGCAGCTCCCGTCACCACCGTGATCCTCCCCTTGAACCACTCCGGGCCTCTCGCGCGCTTGGGATTCTTCTTCAGCATCTCGGCACCTCCTGATGTGTCTAGTGACGGCGGCTCCTAGGAGCGTTTACGGAGCCAGGTCTCATATGGCTCGAACGAGGGCATCTCGAACTTGACCTCATCTATATCCTCGGGGATGGGATACCTCCCGTAGGTCTTGAGCGCCGCCACCGCCGCGTGCACGTGTTCCGGAGGGGTGGCGGCCGGTATCTGCATGAAGAGCATGAAAAGCCTGCCCTCCCGGCCCAGGACGTCCACCACGCGTTTTATGTAGTCGACGATGGCATCAGCCGGGCCCTCCCTTATGAACCTGGCGTTCAGGCTGGCTATGATGGCCCTCTTGCCGTATAGCCTCATGGGGTCGCTCGCGGCGTACTCCTGCAGCCACTCCAGGGGCCACTCCTGGGTGCGCCCCATGGCCATGATGGGCATCCCCTTCACGATCCCCCGGCCCGCTATCCCCCGGCATAGCGTACGCCAGCATGCCTCCATGGTGGCGCGGTCGAACATCTCCACGCGTTCTTCGCAATAGTCCCCCGCCCCCGCTATGATGGGAATAATTCCCATTTTTAACAGGCGCTTCGCCAATTTAACGTTATAAGGGATGACCCACTCCTCGATCATGTCCAGGGTGAGGTTGGGGAAGCAGGCCCAGGCGTCAGCCCCCATGGCCAGCCATACCCCCGTCTCCTTCTTGATCAGCTCGATGTAGCGGGGATGTACCTCTTCGGTGATCCAGTCGAAGAGCCGGCGGGCGGAAGTGGGGTCCTTGCGCATGTCCCTGATGAGCCTGGGGTAGGAGCGCAGCCCCGCTGCCAGGCTGAAGGGGGCGCTGAAGACGAGTATCTTGGGAAGGCCGCAGACGTCCTTGAAGCCGTTCACCGCCTCGATGACGTAACGGATGCGCCCCCAATCGGCCTGGAAGCGGGTGTCTATACGCTCTATATCCCCGGGTTCTTGGATAAGCGGCGCGGTGAAATCGATCGTGGGCATGTCTATATCGCCGTAGATCATCTTAGCTCCCAGGGCCTCCGCTTCGAAGTTGTAAACGTCCGTAAATGGCAAGGGTATATCCATGCCGTACCAGTCGTTGACCATCTTGGTGGCCCTTACCATGGCCCCGGCATCGCTGAGATAGAACTGCGATGGAGGGACTTTGGCTAGGTACTGCACATGTTCGTGCATCTGTGCGAAGCAGGGTGGGTGCTGGGCGGGCCCGAATATGGTGGCGATGATCCTGGCGAAGCCGTCGAGGTGGATGCCCTTAAGGCCCGCGCCATAGAGAAGACCTCTGGTGATGCTCTTGAGATAGGCAGGGCTGAAAGCCCATGCGCCCGCTACTCCTCCGGCGGCCAGGGCGGGTAGCAGGAGTCCGTGCTTCGCCTTCACGGTCTCACCCCCATCAACCTGCGGGCGTTCTCCAGGGCCTCCATGGCATCCCGGCCGTAGCCGTCCGCGCCCACGTCCTGCGCGTACTGCGGGGTCACGGGCACGCCCCCCACCATTACCTTCACTTTGTCGCGCAGGCCCTCCGCCGTGAGTGCCGCGATGGCCTCCTTCATGAGCAGCATGGTAGTGGACATGTACGCTCCGATCCCCAGGATATCGGGTTCATGCTCCCTCACTTTTTGCACGAATACCGACGTGGAAACGTTCGCTCCCAGGTCCACGACCTCGAAGCCGCCGGAGGTGAGCATGGCCACTACGATGGACTTGCCCAGGTCGTGCATGTCCCCCTCCACCACCCCGATGAGGAATCTGCCCGCCCGGGGCGTATCCGCTGCGCCCAGGCGGGGTTTCAGGAGATCCATGGCCTCCTTGAAGGACTCCGTGGCCAGGATGACGTCGGGAAGGAAATAGGTCCCGTTCTGCCAGAGGTCCCCCGCTTTGCGGATGCCGGGGATGACCGCCCCGTTCAAGACCTCCGCGGGGGCCATGGCGGCGAGGGCCTCCTCGACCAGGGCCAGGACCGAGTCCCCTTCTCTGATGCTCTCCTTGATGCGCTCCAGGATATCCATAGGTCACCTTCCTTTCCCGGCACCGGTGGCGGCAAGCGTAAGAGATAAAACGTACGACCGTGTATGAAGAGAAGCAAGTGTTTCCATTTCAGGGGCCGCATTTACCTAGAAAGGATTATATAAAGGATTATATAATAGAGAAGCCTCTTTGCGGAGCTTGCTTGCACGGATGAAGCGCCTCGGCCGCACGAACCCTGCATCGGGTGGGGGTGTGGACATCAAAAGGGAGTTGAGAACATGGGGGGCAGGACCATCCTCTTCACCGGGTATCCCGGTTTCCTCGGCCGTTGGCAGGTCAGGAGCATCCTCGCCGATGATCCCTCCGTAGAGATCACCTTTCTCGTCCAGGACAAGTTCCTGGTCAGGGCCGGCGAGGACATCGCCGAGCTGGAGCAGGAGGGAACGGCCGAGAGGGGCAGCCTGCGCGCCATCCCCGGAGACGTCACCGATCCCCGATTGGGCATGTCCGATGAAAGCTACGAATCCCTCACCGATTGGGCTAATGAGGTGTGGCACCTGGCGGGCGCCTTCGACCTCAACGTCCCAGAGGGATTGGCAAGGAAGGTCAACTATTGGGGCGTGCGGCATATGATTGATTTCTGCGCGGCCTGCTCCGGACTGTCTAAACTCGTCCACTTCAGCTCCGTAGTGGTGCATGCCGAAAGGGAGGGGTTGATCACCGAGGACGAACTGGATGCGGGGCAGGAACTCATCAATAACTACTTCATGACCAAGTTCTGGGGTGAGGTCGCGGTGCGCCAGGCCATGCAGGAGGGCCTGCCAGCGGTCATCATCCGACCGGGCGGGGTGATGGGCGATTCCAAGACCGGGGAGACGGACAAGTTCGACAACATCTACCTCACCTTCGGGGTGCTCCACCTCTTCAATAAGTTCAAGGTGCCTCCCATGTACCTCGGCGAAGGGAAAGTGCGGCCGAACTTCATGCCCGTCGATTACCTGGTGGACGCCGTTACCGCCATCGTGCGCAATCCCGAGGCCGTAGGCAAATGCTTCCACGTCGTCGATCCCGACCCCATCACCTCCCGGGAGATGCTCGAGTTGATCTGGAAGCTGGTAGCAAGCAAGAAGCCGTCCATCACCATCCCTACGCAGCTGGTCGATCTCCTGGCTAACCGCTTCGGGTGGGTCTTCAGGCTGCTGGGCATCCCGCCCGATTCCATTACCTATGTTAATCATGTCGGCCTCTTCGACGACTCGAATACACAACATTTTCTGGAGGGCACCGGCATCGCCTGCCCGCCTATGGCCGACTATTTCCCCGTCCTCTACGATTGGTGGCTGGCCAACCGGGACCGCAAGGACATGTGCGCTAAGATGTAATGGGGTCGTGTCTTCGATCTTCGGTTTGGTTCTTCCGTCTATACGTCGGATGCACGCGTGCCAGGCATAGGGGTCGGCCCTGGACTTGTGCCCGAGGCCATTGCTCAACTGTCCTGCTCAACGAGGACTTTGCCGCCGCCTACAACACCGGGAATCCCCGTAGCCTGAGTTTCCGCTTTACGAAAAGGGGACAAGTAAAAGACCTGTAAATACGGGCTTCTTCGAGAGTGACGGTGTATTACCCCTACTGGGACAAGAATTCCCCACACTCCAGGAGATCGAAGAGCTTCTTCTGGAGGGCGCTCACGGCCAGGCACAAGTCCAGGGCCGACCCCTATGCCTCACCCCGCGTTTAGGCTGCGCCTAAGTCGATCAATCAGATTTCGAGTCTCGGAAGTCCCGATAGAAACCGAAGATCGAAGACACGACCCCTAGAAGTTGCGCGGTGGAGCGAGGTCCCCGCGGTGCAGCACCTTGTAGTAGAGGCCGAAGTCGTAGTACTGGCTGACCTTGATGGCGTCCCGCTCGCACATGGCCATACAGTCGTTGCAGGACATGCATTCCGGGAAATCGTCGTCCATCAAGTAGGCCTTCTTGTTCTTTCCCACCCCCGCCACGTAAAGGCAGGCGCTGGGGCAGATGAGGGCGCAGTTGCCGCATCCGTTGCACTTCTCCTTATCGATCTCCACTAACCCCGACCGGGCGTAAGCCGGGTTGTCGTAGGTGGGTACGCTCAACCTTTCCTTCAAAGTCATATAAGCCATGGTTTACCTCCCGGCGTCCGTTACAGGACCGTCTTCCACTGGCCGCTTTCGTACCACTCGACCTCCTGGAGCTCGCGCTCGATAATGCCGTCGGGGTTCCCTACGGGATACCCTATGGCGATGGCCTCCACCAGGTCGTAGGGGAAGGAGATGCCCAGCTTCCTCCTCCACTTGGTGCCGTACTTGAGCAGCTCCACGAATCCTACCCAGCAGGTGCCCAGCCCCAGAGAATGGGCGGCGAGGATCATGTTCTGGCCGCAGATGCCGCAGTCCAGCTCGGGCTTTGCCGCCCCCCGCTTGTCCTTGAAGATGAGGATGACGGTGGGAGCGCCGTGCAGGAGCTTGAGCTTGCCCTCGGCGATCACTTTTATCGCCGAGAAAGGGATGGGGTGCATATCATTTCGCCTGATCCTTATCCCGACTTGGGAGTACAGCCAGGCGAGCTTCCCCAGGGGACTGGTGCGCCAGTGCAGGAAGAACTTGAACATTTTGCACCGCAGCTGCACGTACTTCTCCATCTCGTCGATCATCTTCTGGTCACGGATGACCATGAACTTCCAGGGCTGCGAGTTTCCTGCCGAGGGCGCGAACCGCCCCGCCTCCAGGATGCGGCGCACCAGTGCCTCGGGTACCTGCTTGTCCTTGTACTTGCGTGTGCTCCGCCTCTCCAGGATGACCCTCTCCACCGGGTTCCAGTCCATGCCCTCGTGCCAGGTGTACATATCCGCGAATTCCGCTGCCTTGGCCGGGGCCTTCGTCTCCAGGTCCAATGTCTCGGTCATGACTCCCCCTTTCCTATTCCTCGAACAGCCTCGCCTCGGGGGCTGAAGGGGCCACCAGGCACTTGAACAGGTTGAGGCGGTTGAGTTGGTTGGTACCTTCATATATCTGCAGCAATTTCGCGTCCCGCAAGAACTTCTCCGCCCGGTGGTCGTGCCTTATCCCCGCTTGCCCCATGAGCTCCAACGCCAGGTGGCAGTTCTTGATACCGAGGTCGGTGGCGGCGAACTTGGAGAGTGACGCCCAGCCAGAGGCGCGCCTGCCATCCTCATCCTTCTGCCAGTCCATTGTTATCTTGCGGAAGACCCGCGTGGTCGCGTCGAACTTGTTGACCACCGGCATCACGTGGTCCAGCACCGAGGTGGGCATGGCCTTCATGTAGTAGTAGAGCGGCTTGATGTTCAACAGCGAGGCCATACCGTAGAGACCGGTGATATGAGTGCACTCCATGTAGGTCAGCCGCGCCAGGGCCACGTTCTTGTACATCTCCGCCAGCAGGCACTGCACCCATTCGTGGTCGATGAGGGGCTTGCCGTCCACCTCGGTCTCGCGCGCGAAGGCCAGGGCCTCCTGGTAGGCGCCCCGCGCCACGCCGGTGCCCATGGCCCCCACGCCGGGGCGGGTGAGGGAGACCACGAAGTCGATGAGCTGCTGTCCCGTCTCCTTGGCGCTCCGCTTCATGCCCTTTATCTGTTGTGCGCTCATGCACATGTACTCGTCGGGGATGAAGCAGTCCTCGAAGACCATCTCGCTGGCCGGGCAGCCCTTCTGGCCCATCTTCTTCTCCATCCTTCCGAAGGAGAAGCCCTGCATACCGTTCTTGACCGCGAAAAGTATCATGGTCTCGTCCGGCCGGTTCAGGTCCTCGTAGGCGATGAGCATGTGCCAGGTGGAGACGTGTCCATTGGAGATGAAGACCTTGGTGCCATTGACCACGTATCCCCCGTCCACCTTGCGTGCATGGCATTTCATTTTGGCCTTCGCCAGTAGCTCCACCTCCTCCGCGTCCGTGCCCGCAGCGGGCTCCGTCACCAATCCGGAGACGAGGCAGGGTTCGCCGCTGCGCTCCCCCTCCACCACCTCGCGGCAGATCTTGTCGATGATGCGCACGTTCCAACCGGCGAAGAGGATGGAGATGCCGAAGTATTGCACCCCGATGAGGTTGCCTATGCCCGCGCACTCGGAGCACAGCTCCTCCACTGCGGGTATCATGGACCCCAGGTTCCACCCCTTGCCCCCGTAGATCTTGGGGATCCAGGCGGTATAGAAGCCCCAGCGGTTGGCCTCCTTGACCAGGTCCCAGGGCAGGTAGGTCGGGTCTTCCGTCATCTTGCGGTCCAGCTCCAGGGCGTAGGGCCTGGCCACCGTCTCGTTGAACCTGCGGGCCATGGCCACGGCCTGCCTTATCTCCCCGGTTATACCCTTGGGCATCTTGCCCACCGTATCCAGGCTGCACATGACATCCTCGAGCCTGGGGTGCCTATCCAGCAAGGTCGATGCGGTCGTTCCCTCGAACATGTATTTACCCCCTTATCCTCACCAGGCCGGTTCCCCGTCGATGACCCGCTCGATATACTTCAGCCGGCGCAGGGGCGTGATGCCCATGAGCGACTGGATCTGCTTGGCGTCGCGGAAACGCTTCTCCTGCCCGTAGTCCTTCATGTAGCCGTACCCGCCCAGCATCTGTATGCCGTCGGTGGTCGCCTCCGTGGCCATCTCCTGCACCTGCAGGGCGGCGGCACGCGAGGCGAGTTGCCAGCCCGGCTCCTCCCGGTCCACGGCGCAGGAGGCGCACTCCACCAGCAGGTCGGCCACCTTCGCCTTGATGGCCGCCCCCGCCAGGAGCATCCTGACCTCGGACCAGCCGATGATGATCCTTCCCCCCTGCTCCCTCTGCTTGCTGTAGTCCAGGCCCTCGTTGAAGGAGCCCTTCATCACCCCCGCGGCCATGGCCGCCGCAGCGACGCTCAGGCGGTCCACCGCCGCCTCGAAGTAAGCGTTCCCCTCTCCCTCCGCGCCTAGCAGGCGTCCCGGGACGCCGGAGAGGGTCAGGTCCACCGCCGGGCAGGCATGCATCCCCAGGCTGAGCACGGGGTCGGAGGCGTCCACTCCATCGGCCTTGAGGTCCACCAGGAAGAAGGAATACCCTTCGGTCCCCTCTATCCTGGCGGGCAGGAGGGCGCGTTTCACCAACCCGCCCAGCACCACGTACTCCACGGCGCCGGAGAGCTCGTAACCGCCGCCTTTCTTGACCGCCCGGTCGGCGTTCTTTACCTCACCCGGGTTGTTGAAGGAGGGGAAGGCGATAAGGGCCTGCTGGAAGGAGCCGTCCTCTGCGGCGATCTCCTCGATCAGGCTTGCCCCTCCGGCCTGCCGCATGATCTCCTGTGCCAGCGCGTTGGTGAAGATCGTCCCCCCCAGGCTGGCGTCCACCCGGCATACCTCGTCGAGGACCAGACAGAGGGCGGACACCGGCTCCGACGATCCCCCCACCTCCTCCGGCAGCATGATGGCGAAGAATCCCACCTCCATCGCCTTGGCCAGGATGCTTTCGAAGAGCGGGGCGAAGGGGTACCTGTCGTGCTCCTCCCGTTCCTCCAGCAGTTCCTTCGCCGCGAAGTCCCTCGCCATGCCGTCGAGCATCTTGAGTTCCTCGCTGACCGTCGTTTTCATTCCACCTACCCCCTTATCCTCTTAACCACCCGGCGCCGCCAGCCCCGCGGCCCGGTAATATCCCATCCGTAGCATTTATGTCTAAGGCTCGCACACCTGCTGCGGGATTCATAAGATCCCACCAGGTTTATGTCGCGCCTTGCTTCCATCCGAGACAACCGTCAAGCACACCACCCTGTATCTTTATTCACACTCTCTCCAATATATGGACACACATCGCGGCCTCGCCCATACCGATAAAACCGCCGCCGTTCTCTGCCAATGCGATCCTGGCCCTCTCGACCTGCCGCGGTCCGGCCGCGCCGCGCAGCTGGTTCACCAACTCGTATATCTGGGCTATACCGGAGGCACCGATGGGGTGGCCGCGGCACTCCAGCCCACCCGAGGTGTTCACGGGGAGCTTGCCGCCAAGGGAAGTCGCCCCCGACTCGGCGAAGGGGCCGCCCCCGCCCTCGGGGCAAAAGCCCATCTCCTCGTACTGCAGCAGCTCTCCGAAGGCGGTGGCGTCGTGCACCTCCGCTACGTTCACGTCCTCGGAGCCCAGGCCAGCTATCTCGTAGGCGCGGCGGCTGGCGCGCTCCCCGATTCCCTCGAGGCCGCTGTCGGGAAGCGACCCCGAGGCCAGCACGGAGGCCCGGATGCGCACCGGCCTCGCGCCCGGGTACTTCTTGAGGGCCCGCTCCGAGCAGATGAAGGCCGCCGCGGCCCCGTCCCCGATGGGTGCGCACATGGCCCGTGTGAGGGGATAGGCTACCTGGTAATCCTCCAGCACCTCCTCCACGGTCATATCCATCTGGTACTGGGCCATGGGATTCATGGAGCCGTTGTGGTGGTTCTTAGCGGCTATCACCGCGAGCTGCCTCTGGGTGGTGCCGTAGGCCTTCATGTGCATGCGCGCGCCCATGGCATAGATGTCCATGAAGGCGGTATGGCCGCCGCCCTTTCTTTCCTTGCCCTCCGCCTTGGCCTCCGCGGCCTTTCTCTCAGCATCGGCCTGGAAAGCCGCGATTATGGCCTGCACCATCTCGACATCCGCTCCTGACGCGAACCCCTCGAACATCTTTTTCTTATCCTCGGGAAACCATACTTTCTCCGCCCCCACCGCCAGGACCAGGTCGTAGAGTCCGGCCTTGACGCTCGTCCACGCCCCGTGCAGGGCGGTGGAGGCGCCCGCACAGGCGTTCTCCACGTTGGTGACGGGGATGCCCTGGATGCCCAGCGGCGACAGCGCCACCTGCCCCCGTATGCAATGCTGCCCCTGGCTCATACCCCAGCCGGAGTTGGAGAACCAGGCCGCCTCGATATCGCCCTTCTCCACCTGCACGTCCTCGAAGAGCGCCTGCATCGCGTCGGCGGTCAGCATCTTGATGGTCTTATCGGGGTACTTCTGGAAGCGGATCATGCCCACTCCGAGGATGTATACGTCTTCACTCATGTTATAATGCCTTCCTTTCCGCGCTCGTACCTTATCGTCTATATTATCTTCGATCCCATGTCTCTAAGATATTCGAATACCCGCTGCAGCGGATCATCCACTCCGGGGACATGCGCATCGACCCGCATCAGCCCGCCTTCCTCTCCCTGTCGTAGGTATCCTCCGTAACGCCCAGCTTCTCCAGTTCCTTCTTGATCACGCGATGGGTCTCCGTCTTGGGGAGCGCGTCGATCACCCGGTAATACCTGGGTATGGCAAATTTCGCCAATTTGGCAGCAAGGTATTCCGGCAGGGTCGAGGGATCGATGGTCTTTCCCTCCACCGGCACCAGGGTGACCATGATCTCGTCCTCGGCCAGCTCCGAGGGGACGGCGGTCACGGCGCACTCCAGGATGTCGGGATTCTGCAGGACGGCCTGCTCCACCTCGTAGGCGGAGACGTTCTCCCCCTTCACGCGCATGGATTCGGTGTTGCGGCCAACGAAATAGATGTAGCCGGGCTCGTCCGTGTACACGAGGTCCCCCGTATACAGCCAGCCGTCCCTCATCTTGTCGCTGGTAGCCTCGGCGTTCTTGTAATACTCCACCGAGCCCTTGCGCTCCCCCACGTGGCAGATGAGCTCCCCGGGGACACCATGCGGTACGTCCTTTCCCTCCGGATCGACGATGCGGCACTTGGCCCCCAGGGGCTTGCCCATGGACCCCACCGGTGCGGTGCCGATGTTCATGAGGACCACCCCGCCGCCGTCAACCGCCCCGTAACCCTCGTATATCTCGAGCCCGAACCTTTTCTCGAAGGCCTCCCACATGTCGGCGGGGCAGCCGGCGGAGAGGACGAAGCGCACCGGGTTTTCGGCATCGTCTGGTTTCGCGGGCTGCTTCATGAGGATGGGCATCACCGCCCCCAGCCCGTTGAAGGTGGTTGCCCCGAAGTGCTGGATCTCGTCCCAGAAACGTGAGGCGCTGAACCTCTCCCCCAGCGCCACCTGGCCCTCGCAGTGCAAAGCCGGGGTGACGGTCAAGAAGAGGGCGTTGGCGTGGAAGAGGGGATAGCAGGTGTAGGCGATGTCGCCTTTGTCCGTCAGCAGGCGCCCCATGATGGAGATGGCCTTGACGTTGGTGGAGTCGTAACGGTACACCACGCCCTTGGGCAGGCCGGTGGTGCCGGAGGTGTACATGATCACGCACAGGTCCTGCGGATCGTAACGCACCGGGGGCTTGGAGGTATGCGATGTGGGCCCGTAAGCCCCCCCCAGGTCCTCCATGCCCTCGGGAAGGGTGAAGTCGTCGGGAGATCCCTGCATATTGACGATGACCTTTCCCACCTTCCCCAGCTTGTCCGCCACCGCTTGGAAGTAAGGCAGCAGATCGTGGTCGATGACCACCAAGCTCGCGTCGGAGTTGTCGATGACATGGGCCAGCTGGTCGCCCCGGAGGGCCACGTTCACCGGCACGCAGTACATGCCCAGCTTCTCCAGGCCGAAGAAGACGTCCAACCAGTGGGGCGAGTTCTTCATGATGATGGCCAGGCCCACGCCCGGCTCCCCTCCGCTCTCGCGGAGGAAGTTGGCCACACGGTTGGCGTTGAGGTCCGTGTCCCGGTAGCTGATAACCTCGTCGCGGAAGCGTAGGAAGGGGCGGTCCGCGATCTTGGCCGCCTTCTCCTCCAGCAGTTCGGCGTGGGACATGTCCCGCACCAGGCTGAGGGAACGGGCTTTCGCGATGCTGCGCAGGTTCTCCTTCAGGGTGCCCCTGCGGTACTCGTCCGCCATGAACAGGGCGAGGGAGCGCAGCAGGCGCCAGGCCAGCCAGGCCCTGTTGCGATACATCTTCAACTCCTTGGCCGTCATAGAATCACCTCTTTCGTACTTGCGCCCGCGTAGCTCCGCGAAATCGAACCCTCGAGGCGCCTGCGGTCTTTAGCCCGTGCATTGCCGATAATCAGTCCCGGCATCGTATGGCTGGAAACTGTATTCCATTATTTACCTATCCATTCAAGCCAGGATCGAGCCTATGTATTTGGCCATGAACTCGGGGTCCTCGACCGCCTCCGCATCCATCTCGGCCATCATGATGACGGTGAAATAACTACCCACGAAAAACCAGGACATGATGTGAGGATCGATCTCCGCCCTCACCTCACCCTTCTCGATGGCCATCATCATCATCCGTTCGGCGGCCAGCCGGTTGATGTCGATGAATCCCTTCAGCTCAACGAGGAAGTCCTCGTCGAAGGTGTTGTTGAGCACGAAGGCGAGGAACTTCCTCATACTTGGGTTTTCCTTTATAAAGTCGAGGTAGCTCTGGGCCACGCGCTCGAGGGACTTCAGGGGCTGGTCGTGATAGTCCTCGTAGATGGCGTTATAGCGCCCGAGGAGCAAACCCTCGATATAGCGGCAGCACGCCAGGAAGAGTTCCTTTTTGCTCGGGAAATACTTGTAGAGGGTGCCTTCGGCGATGCCCGCCTCCTGGGCCAGTAGCGACGTAGTGGCCTTCTCGTAATTAGTGCGGGAGAAGGCATCGATGGAGGCCAGGATGATGTCGTTGTAGCGGTTGCTTTTACCCATCTTCACGCCTAGCGATGAACTCTCTTCCTGCCTGCGATCACATGCCACCCTTCTCGGAAGAAGGATTTCCAGGGATATACATATATGACCCTGGTGTACGTCTACGGCCAATGGTGATGAAGGTGCCTCGCACCGAGCCATGCTCAAGATTGTAAAAGTGAGTACTCACTCGCCTAACAGCCGTTCCTATTTATACCGCAGTGAGAACCGACTGTCAATACAATCGGGCGGCTATTATATGGAATCCAGGAATGGCCCCTGCGTAGATCTGGAGTGATGGCAACCTATACTGGTTTGAAGTAGATGATGTCGTGGATGCTGCCGCCGAGGCGGATATATAGTGTAACCGTATAATATGTTTAGGTTCTTCTCCGAGAAGTGTGGGTAGGAGTGTGAGAATGGTAGCTACCTTTGGG
>CAYHAT010000024.1:0-17780 GCA_964354675.1 uncultured Actinomycetota bacterium
ATCGAAGACGTTGGACTGGCCGTTCAGGGCTATGCTGTATGTCAGCTCGGGGTCTTCCCAGGAACGGTGCACCGAGCTCTGCGCGGCGAGATGAAAGACGTACTCCGGCCGGAACCTCTCCGTGTAGGACATGACGAGTTCCCGGTCGAGGATATCGCACACCCCGAACTCGCAGCGGTCCCAGGGGGTGTTGCTTCTGGCAGGACGCTGGTCCAACCCGAGCACCTCCACACCCTCCCCGGTGAGGAAGGTGGCCAAATGCCTGCCGACGAACCCGTCCGCGCCCGTGATCAATACCTTGCTGCTCAGTGTTCGCTCCTTTTCCATTTCAACGTAGCGACTGGAAACCCCTGCCTGTTTCGCATCCCAACAAACCCGATGCGGCCCGGGGCCGTCATCCCATGCATCCCTAGAGATCGAGGCATAGTGGAAACATTGCCCGATAAACACCAAACATTCTATTGTCTTCAAACCCCGGCAGTCAAAGGCGCCTACCGCCCGTTGCCGGTGATCCTGTCTGCCGGTGTATCTGTTCGGTGTAACTGCTCCCCGGGCTCTTTTCAACATCATCGGTGCGCTCCCATATCGCGTAAGGTCTCGGGATTGCACCAAGAACGTCTCCCTTCCCGGACCTTGATGTTTCTTGCTCTACCTGGTGCTACGGCCGCCTCTTCTTCGCGTTCTCCGGGCATGCTCGTTCCGGGGCCGTAAGGAAAGCCTTCCCTTGCCGAATAATCATGCGTATTATTTGATAACGATACGGTGCTGTCGAAGAAGAATCACGGTAAGCAAGGATTGCGTGCTGATAGCCATGGAACACGAGATCGTCATCGTCGGAGCGGGCATATCCGGGATCACCCTCGCGGAGAGATACGCGAACGTCCTGGGCAAGAAAGTCCTGCTTATCGATAAGCGGGACCATATCGGCGGCAACTGCTACGATTATTTCGACCGAGAGGGCATTCTGGTCCATCCCTACGGGCCGCATTACTTCCACACCGATTACCTGGATGTTTGGGAGTATGCCTCACTCTTCACTGCTTGGATCCCCTACGTACATCGGGTCCTCAGTTATGTCGACGGCAAGTACGTGCCCATCCCTGTGAACATAGACACCGTGAACATCCTCTTGGGCCTGGACATCCGGAACGAGAGCGAGATGAGGGAGTGGCTGGACAGAAACGTCGTCAAGATCGCCGCGCCCCGCAACAGCGAGGAATCCGCGCTTTCCCGCATCGGCCCGGCGCTCTACGAGAAGATGTTCAAGAACTACACCCTGAAACAATGGGACATGCATCCCAGGGAGCTGGACCCCGCGGTGATGGAGCGCATACCGGTCTATTTCGACCACGACGACAGGTTCTTCACGGACGAATACCAGGGTCTGCCGCGGGAAGGGATGACGGGTCTCTTCAACAGGATGCTGGACCACCCCGCAATAAACGTCCTCCTCAACAGCGATTATTTCGACATGCTGGACGAGTTGGGGGATTGTAGGGTCACTATCTACACCGGGCCCATCGACAGGTTCTTCGACTACCGTTACGGGAAGCTGCAGTACCGCTCCCTGAGGTTCGAGATCATTACCCTGGACCAGGAGTTCCACCAACCGCAGACCGTCGTCAACTATCCCAACGACCACGACTATACGCGGGTGCACGAGCCCAAACATTCAACGGGAGTAAGGACGAGCAGGACCACCATCATCAGGGAGTACGGCACCTGGGAGGGAGAGCCCATCTACCCCGTCCTCAACCAGGTCAACCGGGATACCTACGAGAAGTACCGCGCGGAGGCTGCCCGCCTGGATGGTTTCCTGTTCGCGGGGCGCCTGGCCACTTACGAATACCTCAACATGGACCAGGCCTTTAAGAACGCCCTCGACCTCTTCTACGCCTTGAACCCGGCTTGCGCGGGAAAGTGATCCCCTGCACTTCTTTCGCAGCGTCCCCCTGCCCCGACCGTAACGGCGCTGGATATCTTTACTGCAGCGAGGTCGGCAGCGCGGGGTATTCGGGGTTCTTGCCTTGCCACTCCTTGTACTTATACCAGGCGGCGTGCGGGCCCCCATCATGGCCGAAGAGGCCGTAATAGTTCTTGTCCCAGGACTTTCCAGGTTTCTCGTCCATGTCCTTGTAGATCCATATCTTGCGGCATCCCGCTTCCCTCAGGGGACCGATACCCCAGTCGCCCATTGCGTCGGCCTGCTGCTGCTCGCTGAACATGTTCGGGTCGTCATCGTTGAGGTGAGGCCACCCCACTTCCGTAACCGCCAGTTCCTTGTCTACCCCGATAGCGTGCATCGCCTGCACCAGGTTGGCGTAGAACGGCCCCCAATTTCCGGGCATCTTGTAGGGATGAACGGCTACCATGTCGCAGTTAGCATCGAATCCGAGAAGGTCGCTCAGATCCAGCTCGATGGCGGCCTGCGGCGGCAGGGGTACCTGCCTGCTCAACGTCTGTCCCTTGCCCATGCTGAAGACCAGGGTAGCCTGCACCGTTTCCGCGACTGGATTAACCAGGCGCATGGACTCCTTGGTAGAGATATCGCAGCCATCCGCAAAATCCCACTGCTCGCGAGGCGCTGCCACCCCGGGGGAGATATATTCCCCGGCACATCGGCCGCTGCAGTAGAAACGCGGTGAGCGCTCCGCCACCACGGGCCCCTCGCAGGATATCCCTACGGATATATCGTCGAAGCCAGGCGGTTGCGAGCCTCCGGAAGGGACGGGCAACATCTTGCGAGACTGCGCCGCTATCTCTACGGTCGTGCTCTCGGCGGACCCGTCGGAGCGGTTGAATTCTATCTTCGTCGAGGCATCTTCCGGCCCGGGGTTCAGCAGGCAGATGTTCTCCTGCACCGTATATCCCGCGCTGTCGCCTGCTAAGCGCCATTCCGTCTGCGGCGATCCCGCTTCATCATCGCCGTCCTGCATACCGCCCAGGTTGAAGTATATGGAGCGCTCGGCCGTGATAGGCCTGTCCGATGATAAGCCGATGGAGACATCGCCGCCCTCCGAATCGCGGCGGCCCGCCCCCAGGCCCTCCTCAAAAACGGGCAGGGTAAGAAGCGATCGCGCCGGAACCGTTAAGCGCCGTCTTTCCGTCGATCCGTCACCGCGATAGTAATCGATGCTGACCGCAGCCCGCTCGCCCCCATCGTTCCGGATGGAAAGCCAGGTATCGAAGCCGGGCCTGGTGCAACCCTCCGCGAAAAACCATGCCGTCCGCCCGCTATCCGCGCCTTCGCCACCCCCATCCGCCGTCCCCGCATCGAAGCAGCTCAGGTTAAGCGCACGCCCGGCCTCAATACCGCTATCCGCCGTCACCGTGACCGTGGTGTCCTGGCGAGGGCGCACGGCATCGTCGAAAAGATAGGTGTAGAGTTCCGTGCCCGCATCGGGATCGTCCTCGAGCGTGTTGATGAGGGCACCGCACATGACGATACCCGCAGGGTCTTTCTCTTTTATGGCGGTATAGCCCAGCTGCAGAAGGGGGAGGTAGTCCGTCTCCACCTGGCCGCCGAAATGATAGGTCCCGAACTTGCGGTAGGCCTCCCCATCCCTGTCCCAACCGGGCTCGTTCCATATCTCGTAGAAGTCCACCACCGAGCCGTAGCGCTCGGCGACCGCCGCGCAGAAGGCGTACCAGTTATTGAGGTCCGTCGGCGGAGCCTTGTCGGCGAACCCGCCGTACGATGCATCCCTGGCCCATTTCGGCACCGGCCCGCTCAGAAGCAGCAGTATGGACTGGCTGCCGTCGGAGAGGGCCGCGTTTATCTGGTTGTCGTAATTGCTCCAATCGAATTCGCCGGCTTGCGGCTGCACCATATTCCATCTGATCTCCATCTTGTGGTGGCGGATCCAGCGGCGCTCCTCGAGCGGCACTTCCAGGTGTGTTTTCTTGTCGTAACCCGGCACATCGAGGCCGAGGACCGTCCAGTCGGCTGCCCCGATCTGCTCCCCGACGGCTTCGCCCCCATAGGCGGTTACGAGGGGGCTTGGAAGTGTTAGAGATGGGATGAGGATAAATACGATTAAGGCAGCTCTTACAAGAATCGTTTTCATGGTCTCTTCGGGCTCATTCCTTGGTCTCTTGCCAAAGTTCATAAAGGGCTTCTCTTGGCGATGAGGTCGGCGATCAAGCCGAGCACCAGGATCTGCAATCCCGCCAGGAGGAGGATCACCGTGCTGGATGCGATATGCCAGTCGAAGCGGATGAAGTCCACGATGAGCTTGCCAAAACCGCCGGCCAGCAGGAGCAAGGCAATAGGCATAAAGATCTTGAGGGGGCTGAACCAGGTCATAGTGCGGATGACGGTCATGAAATAGTAGCTCGTATCCCTTATGGGGTGGAAGCTGGACTTCCCCTTGCGTGGGTAGTAATCGATGGGCACGTACTTCACCGCAAGGCCGTTGGTCAGAAAAGCCAGGGTGATGGTGCTGACCCAGGAATGTCCCGGGGGTAGTATGCGGAGAAAGGGGAGCGCTTCCTCGCGGCGTATGGCCCGCATGCCGGAATTAAGGTCCGGTATCTTCGAACCGCTCACGAATTCGGCCAGCTTACGGATGAAGAACTTGGCGGGGATGCGCAGGAACTTCAAGGTCCCCGCCTCCTTTTTCCTTGCCCCCACCACCATGGCGTAGTCATCTAATCCCTCTACTAAGCGGGGGATGTCCTGCATGGGGTAAGTGCCATCTCCGTCGGTTATGACCACTACATCGCCATCGGCGTTCCTTATCCCGGTACTGCGTGCCCGGCCGCCGCCCATGTTATACGGATGCTTTATGAGCCTCGCCTCAGGGAAGGATGCCACTATCTCCGCTGTACGATCGCTTGAACCATCATCGACAACGATGATTTCCCATTGACAATCCATATCATTCAAGACATCGATAGCGGAGCGGAGGTCATCTGCGATGGCCGCTTCCTCGTTATAAGCTGGGATTACCAAGCTGACTTTCAAACGAACCACCAAGAAATATAAACCTTATTTCTGCCATTCCCAGATCGATAATATCCTATGGGTTGGTCTCCTAGAAAGCAAAACATACGACGTCTAACCATAAAAGTATCGTTCGCGCTTCGGACGAGGCTTGAACATAAGTTTACCTTGACTGAAAATAAGATGTTACTCTAAATGGATATCCAGCACCATCCTGCGGATAAGGGCGAGAGGCAAGGAAGACGCCAGCAACAATCGAGCAAAGGTATACGGGGCATCCAGCATATGCTTGATATTAACCGGCCTGGGTATATTAAGGCGATCTCGGCAGGCTTCCTTACAATTGCATTATTGCTTTACATCACGAGGGAGGTTGGGCGTTATTCATACCCCATAAGCATCTTGGGGGGCTTGGTCGTAGTAATCTTGTCTCTTCTGAATATGGATCAACGTGTGCTGAAAATCCGGTCTGAAGTTGAAAGGAGCCCCGCTCCTTACGCGCGGAAACAGACCATAGTATACCTGCTGGTTCTCGGACTCATAATGCCTCTTGCATTCGCATTCATTCTTCTTGAACCTTCCCTGTTTTTCTGTATTGACCTGAAGGGAACCTATATATCCTTTTGCCCTTTTCCCATCTTTGTCATTGCATTCGCAGTCTGCTTTCTCTCGATAGCAGGCGACCTATCCTCCGCTTTATCAAGGCCTTTTAAAGGCCGCGAGAGCAGCCTGTTTCGACTACTGAGTCCTTGTTATTCAAACTTCAGCGCAGTAGTCTTTATTGTTTTTACCCTCCTACTATTGCTGGATCTCATAATCAACTTGCTATTCCCAAATCTATATGTATCGCTGAATCCCATGTTGGAAGTCTTCCTTTCCGGGATCTTGGGGAGCGGAGCCGCCATGTTTTTTGGGGATCTGAGGTCTTCAAGAATGGAAGATACATGTATAACAACGGATGGTGAGGTTCATCAGCATGGCTAGCGGTTTCGGGTTCGCTATTACGCTTTTCATATGGTCTGTCCTCTACTTCATCCCTGGAGTCCTTTTCACAGAGATATTATTATCTGGGAAAATGGATTTCCCGAAGAGATTACTGATCGGGATTACGGCAAGCGTAGTCTTCTATATCTATATCGGCTATATCCTGTCGAAATTCTCTCTGATCACCCCCAGCATTGCCACCGCCCTGGTGATCATACTAGACCTTATGTCCATTGTCACTTACATCGTTTTCTGCCATCGAAATAACATTGATCTCCGGAACCGGCTCGGGGCATTGGGACAAAGGGAAATCCTTATCGCAGCCGTGATTCTTATGGTCTTTATCTTAAATCTGCTCACATTTCTTGCATGGCAAAATCAAGCCCCGGGTATAGGTTCGTGGGACTTATCCGATCATCTTCCACGAATGCTTGATATCTCCTACCATCATCACCTCCCATCTCACGAACTCGGGACGAAGGTGACCCCGTATTATCCCCGCGGCCTGCATATGGCAGAGCTCTTCTATGTGTCACCATTCTTTGGTCGTAAGCCCGTGGTGGACCTCTCTTCACCTTTTCTTGCCTTTATGGCAATAACAATAGGCCTTCAGGCCATAGCGCTTTACGCACTCTCACTTGCCTGTTCCAACAACCGGCTCGCAGCTGTTTATGCATCGCTTTTCTCGATTGCTTTCAGCTTAGCTGCTACGTTCACGAGCTACCCCTGTTCCCTTGGAATGGTAATCGTAGCTACATGTCTGATGATCCTGGTGGAGTTCATCAGGGGCCGTTTGAATTCTAAATGGCTCCTTGTCTTCTGTGTGTTCTCCGCGTCTGTATTCCTCATACACTTGGTGACCTTTCTTGTTCTCTTTATCTTCTCACTGGCGGTACTCGCAGGTGCTTTGCTGTCGGGGAAGAGAATGGGTTTCAGGCGCCGCTCAGCGTGGATAGTCGTCTTAGCTATATTTATCTCGTTAGTCCTGCCGCTTGCCTTCCTGGCAATAACCGCGCCCCCTCTTTTCAGAGGCACTCTAAATTATATGGGTGCCGGTAATGCGAATGAGGAAACCCGGACTTCGGGTGTAGAGCCTGGTTCGTTTTTCCGCAATGCTTTGAAGTTTAGATATATCGAATTGTTCGGCTTTGCATCTTACTGTTTGTTCTTACTTCCTTTCGTCTACTTGGAAGTGATGAAGAAACTCCGGTCAAGGCAATGGATGCTTCTATTTGTTTTACTGGCTGCCTTATTCTTATCCACTTCTTATCTGGTGTGGTTCAAGTGGAGGGTCAATTTCTATTTGCTCATACCCTTAACCCTCTTAGGTGGTTATGGTCTTCACAAGTTCTTTTCTTATAGAGAGAAAAAGACTGCGCCGCCAAGCTTTACGGTGGTTGTTCTGGCGCTGATCATGGTTGCCATGCTCGGCCTGGTTTCTACTAATGCTTCGGAGGGCACTTACTTACAGGGTATGGGCTTCTGGTCTTTTGATTTCCGCAAGCGTACCTATGTGACTCAGGACGCATTTGAGCTATCGCAATGGCTAAAAGATGAAGGCTTGGAGGAGCTTACTTTCGCTACCAACAATGATGGCTCACATTATCTATTATTATCAGCGCTAACCGACGCCAGGATCCTCGTTGCTTCGGGGTTTACGGGTGTTAAATCGTTCACTGATATGCGTAAAATATTCGAAAACGAGACAACCGGCACGGAAAGGTTGTGCATAATCCAGGAGTATGGCGTAGAAGGCATAATAATCGACAACCCACGCATTCTCCAGCAAATATCTTTTTATGATCTAGGCTTCAGGGTAGTTCATCCTGTTCCTGGGTTCTGGGTTCTCCTTGAAAGGTCGAAAAAAGGGGCGGCTAGGCCAGGGTTTCTTTTTCCCGCCATCCAGTTAGGCGATAAAACAAGTTGTCAGGGGCGCACCACGTGACATCGCTTAAGAACGAATCAAATAGAGAACATGTTGGGGAATCAGTTCCCAGGGGGGTCGCTTTTCTTTTCTTATCCCGCATCGTAATGCTGTTATGCGGGCTTTCGCTGCAAGTAGTATTGGCTCGCTTACTTGGAGTCGAGCAATATGGTCTATATGGTTTGATCTTATCCATACTTGTATGGTTCGAGCTTTTCATGATGGGGATCGGAAGGGCCTCATCCATGCAAGTCGCCAAATCGCCTAGTGAAGCCTACGCCTTTTACCCAAAAGCTTTGAAGGTTCAAAGCATAGTCGGACTAACGATAATGGCGTTTAGCATGTCTGTAGCGCTGTTTCTACCGCATCTCTTCAACAGACCTGGAGCGATATCCTATTTTCTGCTCGCTTTCATAGATATACCCCTTATGGGTTATTTCTACTTGTTCCAAGGGATGTTGAACGGTCTTCAATTCTACAAATATCAAGCGAACAACATGTCCCTCTACTACGTTTCTCGCCTGCTGATCTCAGTCTTGCTGGTAAAAATGGGCCTGTCCCTGACAGGCGCCATCGTTGCCAACCTGGTATCTTCTCTTATAGGTATATTGCTCGCATCACGCATCTTTATTATCAGCGTCGACAAGACACGGCGAGCAGCCACCATAACGGTAAGAGGTCTCTTGCGCTCAACCGTTCCTTTTATTGCGCTACCTATAATCTTTAACATACTCGCCTTTGTTAATCTTTGGATCGTAGGCGCGATGGCCAGCGAGATGGAGCTTGGCATCTACAACGCGGCTTTCTCTTTATCGCGCATCATGTTGGTGCTCTTTGACAGTGTTACTACTGCCTTATTCCCCGCTATAGTAGTGGCGATATCCGCCGTTGAGTTTTCCAAGGCCTCACGCCTTTTCCACCAGAGCAGTCGTTTCTTGCTCCTGATTATCGCTCCATCGTGTTTGTTTCTGGTTTTTTCTGCTCGGACGATTCTAGAGATTTTTGGCGGACAGTATTCTGCAGGTTCCGACTTGTTGATCCTATTGGTTTGCGGCTTCTCGCTCCTGTCTTTCCTCACTCTTTTCAATTATGTACACATGGCCAGCAACCGCTTCTGGAAGGTAATCACGATAAATATATTTGCAGCAGTATTAGAAGTGCCCCTCTCCATCTTATTGGTCCGAAGGGTCGGCCCCGCGGGCGCCGCGGCATCTCTTGTAATCGCGAGTCTTGTCGCTTGTGCTCTTCAATTGGCCCTGATGTTCAGGAAATTCGGCCTTCCCATATCTCTGGAATCATTTCTGAAGATAGTTGCATCCGCGGGAATCTGTGGGGCTATATTATTTCCTATTAGAGAGCTTTGGTTGTTGATCCCTGCTTATCTGATCTGTTTTTCCCTCTATATTGCGATAATAATATTTCTGGGGGAATTCAAGCCCGGCGAGATCAGGTATTGGGTGCAACTGCTGAGAAAACGATGATGCATGTACCCAACCATCAGTGGGATATCCCTCGATCAGCAAGGTCCTTCTTTAATCGAGATCAATAAGAATAACCCCTGTCCTGTTTCGTGGACTCTATGAATCATATTAAGAGCAGGTACAAAAGTCTAAACGGGTTGACATTGGCTGTTGATACATATCGTGCTTGGACTATGTATTCCCATCTTTCTCATGGATCTTTTTTACTACCTGCGCAATATGGTCCCTTTCCAATATATCCTTAGACACATGGATCCCTTTCTTTGCCGCGGACAATCTACTGAGATCAATATCTTTCTTGAATATTTCTTTCATTACTCTCCCATCCACCCCTTTCGGTATGGGGATATCATGGAGATACAAAACGGTCGGCATGATATCAAGGAGATACATATCTTTAGTCCTCCCGGGATTCACCCAGGGATGATTAGCGATAAACATGCCTTCCATGGCATGCTCCTGCAAAGGATGAGGCCCAAACAGATTACCTTCCTCAGAGATGCTTCCACTGGGAATCAACTCCGCCCCAAAATCGATATAAAGATCCGCGCAGTTGTGAAGGGCGTCTGTAGCATAGATCTCCTCTGGAAACCGTATGTTTACCTTCAAACTCCCTTCTGCCTCTTGCTCAAGAAAGGATCTCATCTCTTGAGCAAGCCGGCCAAGAAATTCCCTCTTTTCTGCTTTAGGAACGATGCCTTCGGGTCTATCATCTGTGTTTACGTATATCCCTGCTACAGGACCATTGCTTAACGCTAGTACCTTTGTCTGGCTCCAATTGATCCTCTCCTCGTAGATCACATCGATAATGCTCACTCCTTCAGCTGGATTGTGTCCTGGAGGAATCGTTCTTTTTAAAAAAGACGGTGCCCACCTTTGTGCGTATTTATAAAGACCTACTTTGTTAACGACACGGCCAATATTCTTCTGCGTTATCCCTAGATGATACAGCTTTCCCTCTCCCTTCCAATCAAGCAGGTTTTGCTGTCGAAACCAATTATTGATATAGAATGCGCTGTCGGCATGACTGAAGCCATGGTCGCTGATTATGAATAGAAAATCGTCTTCTCCTAAGGCTCCGATGATTTCTCCTATCCTCAAATCCAAGGCTTGGAAAAATTCTGCCATCGGATTATCCGGGGGGTAATCAGTTGTATAGCGCCCTGGTCCATATGTGTTGTAAAAACGATGCAGGATACGATCGGTCATAGTGAAGATGCCAAGAAACAAATCAACTGGTCGCGCTCCCAAGAGATGAATAACCGCATCCGCCCTCTTGTTCATGATGCGCAAACATTGTTCTAGAAGCTTGCTCTCGCTTTGGATGTAGGCACCACGCGCATCGAGTTCATAGAGACCCACAACTTTATCCAGCTCACTGCGCAGCTCCGCTGGATAAGTCCTATACGAAACCTCATGGGCCATAAAACCGGGTACGCAATATCCGCTTACTCTCACAGGCCTGTCCATGAGGGGATGATTTAGTATTCCACAGGTCAAGCCATTAGTATTGAGGATATCCCATAGCTCTAACTGGTCTTGTGCATGATAATGTGCCTGGTGCCGGAGTTTATAAGAACCATCCATCAGAGAAGTAAATCCATACAGGCCAAACCTGCCTGGATCTTTCCCCGTAGCGAAAGAGACCCAGGCAGGCATGGTTAAAGGAGGGTATGTGCTTATAAGATTGCCCCAAGCACTTTCATCGAGTAACTTAGCAATATTTGGCAGTATACCTAAGTCGGCCCATGGCTTTATCACATCGAATGTACAGCCATCTAATCCAACAATAATGATATGCCCTAATCCGTTCATCCTTCCATGTTCCCTTTAAACTCAGATATGTGCGTCCAGGCAAGCATGACTTCTATTTTCAGGTATTTACTTTGATACCTTCTACACTTCCTGTACCTGAGATATTCCAAAGGATGTTCTGTTTCCTTCTTATCTGCTTAAAGATAACATGCTATATCAAATATAGGTCTCCTGTCTCATATATCATACGGTTTCCATT
Source organism: uncultured Actinomycetota bacterium (assembly GCA_964354675.1). GTDB lineage: Bacteria > Actinomycetota > Geothermincolia > Geothermincolales > RBG-13-55-18 > SURF-21. The sequence goes on from CAYHAT010000024.1 coordinate 11,349, forward strand.
TTAGATTAAATCCTCTTCATCTTAATCGGCGGTGGAATAGTATATCGGTTCAAAACATCTTAAACCCCCTCTTCCGGGGAGTTCTCCACGCGATTTGACCATTCTCCCTGTCGAATCAAGTTATATGAATGTAGAATACTAATGCCTCTGTAGATGCTCGGAAAAGCAGTTCCGGGCAAGAGGGACGAGGTTCACTATGAGAGTACTGCAGATCAATAATAAGATCGTGGGCGCCGGCGCCGAAGTCGTTCTTCTCAATCTGAGCCACCTCCTATCGTCAGCTGATATCCCAAATGCTATTGCTACATATGAGCAGCCAGTAGAACGAAACAGCTTCACTTACAGGCTAATATGTCCACCCTACTGGTTGGAGAACTGCGCTGAAAAAATGAGTTCCCTGAAACCCACGAAGAATGACCCAGGAGCGATATTCGATGACCCTAATCGCACACTTGTAAAATCCCTGAGCAGCAACCTTCGAGGGTTTATTCCCTTGAATGACCCCATTACCAGGCGCTCCACAATGCAGGTCTTGTCTCTATTCAGCCCGGACCTGGTTCATATGCACAAGTTAATGCCAAGCCTCGCCCCTCTCAACGTATGCGCGGAAGAAAAGCTAAGAGTAGTTCTAACGGCGCATGGGTATTGGCCGATATGCCCCTTGGGGAACCTGGTCCGAGGCGATGGTTCTCTTTGTGACAGCGTCGATTGGTCGCAATGCCGCAGCTATTGTTCCTGGCCATCAGCACACGTAGACAGGCATATGAAAAGACTCCGGGAGACGCTTATATCTAAGATTGACATAATAATTGCTATCAGTCATTTTATGCGGCGCCGTTTGATTGATTTCGGTTACCCCCCTGAAATGGTCAAGACAATACATAATGGTGTAGAGGAATTCCCCAGCTTACCTTCTTGTGATCATAAGAAACCTTTCGTCCTTTTCTGTGGGAGGATGAACTTGCATAAAGCCCCGATGGCCTTTATCGAAGCTTCACGTATCGTTCGCCGGCAAGGGGTTGAACTTGACTTCTTAATGGTAGGTGCGGGGGCAAATGCTATCTCTCTCCAAAGAATCCTCGGTGATTGCGTAAAGGTAGTACCCTGGCTTCCAAGGGAGGAGCTGATGGCATACATGAAAGCAGCTATCTGCACCGTAATTCCATCGATGTGGCACGAGCCTCTTGGCCTGGTAGCTTTGGAGTCATTTGCATGCAGCACCCCGGTCATTGCAACTCGTGTTGGTGCTTTGTCGGAGATCGTAGATGATGGAACCACCGGTTTTCTTATCAAAATAGATGACCGTGAATCCATAGCTCAGCTGATCGCCGATACAACCGTGTTTCTTTCGGCCAACCCGGACTTAAGGGACAAGCTGGGAGCAGCCTGCTATGAGAAGTACCTTAATGATTTTACATCTTCTCTCATGGGTGAGCGTTACTTAGATACTTATGACAGCCTTGTAAAGAGCAGCTAGCAGATTCTTTAAGCGCCAGAAAAGATAGAAAGCTTCGGTTTTAGTTATTCTGCCAGGATTTCCTCGTAGAACTGAACTATATTCTTGGTAATCTTCTCCCAGGAGAAGGAATCCACGCAACAATCATCCCTGCACATATGCTCAGATTTTTCTGCCATTATCTTTCTTGCTAGATCTGAGACATCATCAACCTCGTAGATGATAAGTGGGACCTGCTCTGCGATTTCCTCGTGCGCTCGAATATTGGATGCAACGACGTTGGTGCCACAAGAATAATACTCCAGTACCTTCATGGGAAAGCTGTACCTGAAGGAGATCGAGTTAGGTAGATGACAGACACCTAGATCGAAATCGGAAATATAATAAGGGACTTTATCGTAACCGATCCTGCCTGTATAAATGACAAACTCCTCTATTTGCAGCTCTCTTGTAAAGTCCATAAGCCTAGCTCGATCTTCTCCATCGCCAACGATCATAAGTCTGCACGTACTATCATTTTTCACTACCTCATAGAAGGCTTTGATTATGAAGTCCATTTCCCTTTCCTTGGACAGGGCGCCAACGTACCCAACAATAAAATGGCTGCTATCCAATCCATATATATCTCTCGCCCAAGGTGAAGTCCTCCTCGAGAAATGCTGCAGATCAACGCCGGAGGGTATCAGAATTGAGGGTTCAAAGGGCAATCCAAGCCATTTCCTGTATAATTCCCTCAATTCCCTTGTGATGAAGACATATCCGTCTACCCGCTTTGAAAGCGCCCTCTCGGCAGAATAAGCAACCCACTTGTATAAGCGGATGCCTTTTCTGGTCGATAGCTTTGTTACGCTGTTTTCTATCCAGGGGCTCCGAATGTCGTAGATTATCTTCACTTGCGGTCTTATTTTTCGTTTAAACAGGATAGCTCCGAGGACTGAGGAGAACGGGTAGATACAATGGATAAGATCTATTGGAGACTTGTTGTCCAAATCCCTTAGCAATTTGAACATCTTTGTCGAGTAAACCAGGTTATCCAAGACAGAGTAAGTGTTTGATTCCAACTGATATACTTGCTCGTTCGCGAGCTCGGGCGGTAGCTCATTAGGCCCCTGTATTATTAGGCGAAGGTCGATGTTGTCGAAACCGGAAAGGGACTTAGCTATATTTAGGAGATATGTTGACAGCCCGAGATGGTTATTCAGGCTGACATTTTGTGCTAGAACGACTTTCATCTCTTTATCACATGAATCTGGCCGCCCAATAATTCCTCCAAATTTCTCCTGCCTCCGCAGGGCTCTGATAAGTATATTGAACAGCGAATTAATCGGACGCTATAAATATCATGCTCTTTCTTATGCCCCGCTAGATCAGATACAAGACCAAGGGCGTAATCATGCAAGTTACCAGCTATTATGTAATTCATCATAAACCATTCTTATTAACTGACACAAATGATCATATCGCTTCACTTGAGGCTAAGACTAAGCTAGCTGAGTTTGTTGTTTTCGAAGAATTAGTCTAGTCTTTGCTGGCATATATATCTTTAACTGAGGGATCTAGATGAGAAATGGGGTATAGCTTCTTCCCAATTCTAAATAACTTAAAGTCATAAGACTTCAGCATATTGACTAAAAGCTCCCTATCCTCTTCACTTTGAATGTCAACATCTACTAATAGCTTTATCTTCTTGGACGACGAGAGAACATCCGCTGCACCCTTTAATACTAAGAGTTCAGCGCCTTGCACATCGATCTTTATCAAGTCTACATCTTCTAATTGCCTTTCTTTCAAGAAGCTATCTAGTGTTCGCGTATTGACGAGGATTTTCTTATTCGCCGCCATAGATTCCTCAGGAGAATAAAAGAAGGATCCCCAACCCGACTTTGCCCCGGGGTAGAAATCCCTTGTTCCCTCATTATCGGATAATGCCAACGGGGCCAATTCAATACACCTGTATCCGTTTGCAGATATGCTCTTTTGTATCCAGCTACAATTCTCTTCAATTGGCTCGAAGGAATATACTCTTCCGTTTTCATTCATCAGTCTAGCAAAGAGCAAAGTAAAATATCCTTTGTTCGCTCCAATATCTATTAGGGTCATCTCCTCCCTTACCAGATCAACCAACAGTTTGGTTTTCCAATATTCGTATACACCAAACGCCTTGGCAATCATCATTGGTGATTCTTTGAGATTGAGGTAAATTCTGCCACCACGGTATCTTACAAGGTAGTACTTATCCGGCATAAGAAAGGAAGCTCTGGCGCATAGTAGAACCATTAGTTTCTTAAAGACTACCGTTATCGGGTAATCCCTGAAGATATAGATCTTTTTCATTAAGGTGAAGACTCTTTGAAGTAGCGATCGTTACGATTTGCGTTACCCGCCTCCGCAATTGTATTATTCATTCTCTTTCCCCCGTATCCCTTATCATATTGCCCGTTTCAGACAAGCTGCCTCTTCTTTCTATGCAAGTAGCAGTAAATGCATTGCATCAGATGACTCACTGCTTATAATCAGGCCATCAATCCCTTTACCCGGGATTGGGCAAGATCTTAATCAGCCATATATCTTCTTCATCGTACACGCGCAGAGAGGGGCGGTGTATTAAGGTTTTTTCCAATGCTTCCTCGCTGGATACATATATCCGTGCTTGTTTAATAACGATGCCTTCCTGGCTAGGGATGTATGAGCCGGATATAGTCGGGCGCCACAACAGGAATACTGGGCGGTCAGGAAATCCGATATCTTCAAGAAGAGCTGGGAATTCCTTCGAGCCAAGGGTTGAATTATCCGTCAGCCAGGCGTTTTCCACCCCGTAGAAGCACCGTAGCGGTGGGCCGGTCAGGTCCCCGAGTTGAAAATCCATCAAAACGACGGCGTCCTCCTCCACCGTGTTCGCGATATCTCCGCACAACTCGAGCTGATTGCCTCCTTCCTGCAGTCCGAAAATGGGGATGCTCGCGTTGGCGAAAAAAAGGAGGAGGTAAAGGAGGATTGCGGCGACCACGGTCCTGCCCACCCATGCGCCACGCTTCCATCCGCCTATGGCTTCACTCAATACCTCCAAGAGGGTTCTTAAGACGTATGCGACCACGATCATCGCCACGGGAAACACGATGGGAACGAGCCGCCGCATAGCGAAGATCTGCAGCGGGGTGCAGCGCATGTTCACGCCATAGGCGAGGGTGATCGCGGCGCCCATCAATACTACCGGGACCTCTGGGTAGGACCGCCGGCGGGAGAACCACAGCCCATATCCCACGAAGATGAGCACCAGCCCGGAGAACGAGAAATACCACGTCCATCTCAACAGGGTCTGATTGACGTAGGAGGGTCCCATCATCTGGTTGATCTCGCCATAGTTTATGAGTCTATCGGCACTACCGGGGCGTACACTGTAAAGGTAGATGAAGATCCCTGCCAGGCTGAGCCAGAGCAGGGTAGTCCAGAACCCGCGGGCTCCCGTGACGCGCAAGACCGTCTTCCTCAATCTGTCCGCGAAGATGAAGGCCAGGACCGCCAGGCACATAACAACTCCTAAAACGACGATCACCAACTTTGAATCCGGGATATGCCTGATAAGTACCGCGTTGAAATACGGCATCGAAAAAACCGCTCCCACCACGGTCGCAAGCGCTGCCCCGGCCAGGGTCAGGCCGCAGAACCACCGGTCAGCAGCGGTAAAGCCCGAGAGGATCCGCTTTCCCAGGAAGAACAAGCCAAGCGGGACGAGGACGAGTATAAAATCGATGCGGCATAAGAAGCCCAGTGTGAGCAGGAACGCCGCTGTGGCCGCTAGTCCTTTGGGCTCGCTCGTATCTGCCTTCTTCTCCTGCTTAAGGTATATAGTCAAGCATAGGGACGCGGCTACGAAGAGGGCCATGTTCATCATCTCGGAGGTCCCGTAACGGGAGAAGTAGACGAAAAGGGGCGATAGTCCACCCAGGGCCGCCGCCGCCAGCCCCCATCTCCAGCCCAGCAGCCGGCGGGCCAGCAGAAAAAGGCCCCACAAGGCCAGGACCCCCACGGCGGTCACCGCCCAGAACATCCGTTCCTGTCCTAGAAAGGAAGCGAAAACCGCCATGAAAGAAGGCCAGAGGTAGTAATAACGGGGTGTTACTGCGCCGGTCTCGAAGTCGGTCACGAAGAAGGCTTTGTTCTCGAAGGCCAGGAACCCGCTGGAGGGGTTTTTACTCGGTCTGTAAAGGAGGTCGCGCCGTTCTGGCGCCACCTCCCGCACCGTGGGGACCTCCATCTCGATCCCGCCTTCATTCTCGATGTGTGCGGCGATATTCGCGTATATCCCCACGTCGGACCAGCCGAAGACGGTGCGCCCGGGAGGTGCGGAGAGTATCAAGGCCACGACGATCATCGCCAGGGGTAGGAGCCATGCCTTGAAGCCCAGGCGCACCGGCCAGGCGGCTTTTTTTCGCACCCTCAGGGCCAAAACCACGCATACTCCGCCTACCAACGCGAGCAGGGCGGGCAGGCTGTAGGCTGAGACCAGGGAAAGGAGCAGCGCGGCGGCCGATACCACGCCCACGCCCAACATCGCCGCCGTGAAGACCTTTTCGTTGCTATCCAGGCTTCCCTCTTCTTCCCGCAGCAGCGAGGCGGCAAGCCAGCCCGGTACGGCAATGAAAGAGATGAGAGCGAGGGCGTGCAGGGCTGTCAAGCTCGTCTCACCCTTTGTCTGTCTTCTTCGCTCTTACCCTGCTGATTATGATGGTAAGCGTGAACCTTGCCGCCAGCCCGGCGACGACCACCGGCAACAGCGCCAGTCCCCGCCATCCCCGGTAGCGCTTGCGGAAAAAGACGAACATGCTGCGGTGATGATGGTAGAGCATGCGCACCGACTGCTGGGAGCTGGTCCTGCCGATGTGGTGGACCAGCCGGAAGGCGGGGTGGTAAACCACACGGTATCCCGCCTCCTGTACGCGCCAGCAGATATCCACGTCCTCCACGTACATGAAGTA